>NZ_JBSFJV010000026.1:0-90922 GCF_053598235.1 Kitasatospora sp. NPDC001159 | reverse complement strand
GTGGAGCGGATGATGCGCGACGCGAAGATCACCCAGATCTACGAGGGCACCAACCAGGTCCAGCGCATCGTGATGGCCCGCAACCTGCCGTAACGACGCTCTGGCACGCCCCGACGGTCGGACCGGTCAGCCGACCGGCCGTCGGGGCCGACGCATCGTCCCGATGCTAAGTTCCGGAGAATGAGCGAGAAGGAAGAGCAGGACCTGCCCATGAACGACGGGCCCTCGAAGCCGGCGATGCGCGAGGCGCTGGTGGCCGCGGCCTTCGAGCTCTTCCTGGAGCGCGGCTTCGAGCAGACGACGGTCGACGACATCGTCTCGCTCGCGGGCGTCGGCCGACGCTCCTTCTTCCGCTACTTCCCGGCCAAGGAGGACGTGGTCTTCCCCGACCACGAGCGCAGCCTCGCCGAGATGACGGAGTTCCTGGAGTCCGGCACCGGCGAGGAGGACCCGGTCAAGCACGCCTGCGACGCCGCCCGCCTGGTCCTGCGGATGTACGCCGAGCAGCCCTCCTTCTCCGTGCAGCGCTACCGCCTCACCCGCAAGGTGCCGGGTCTGCGGGCGTACGAGCTGTCGGTGGTCTGGCGCTACGAGCACACCCTCGCCGCCTATCTGCGCGGCCGCTTCGCCGACCGCCCGGACGGCCCGCTGCGCGCCGACGTGATCGCCGCCGCCGTGGTCGCCGCGCACAACCACGCCCTGCGCACCTGGCTGCGCTCGGGCGGTGAGAGCGACTGGGTGGTCGAGGTGGACGCGGCGATGTCCTTCGTCACCGCCACCTGGAGCGACCGCCCCGACTCCGTCCAGAACGGCGAGGGCCCGGCCGACGACGTGGTGGTCCTGGTCGCCAGCCGCCGCGCCCCGTTGTGGCGGATGGTTCAGGGCATCGAGAGCGCCCTCGGCGACGCCCACCGGGTCTGAACCACCGCACGGGTTCGCTCCTCGCCGACCGGCGGCCACGTCCGGGGGCAACTCACCCGCGGCGAGCCCGACTTCGGCATGGGTCGACCCGGGTCTCGGTGGCGGACCGGGGTGGTTCACCAACAGTTCCCATGCGATCGACCCCTGTACCGTCCCGTTCCGGCCGGCCTGAACGGGCCTCCGCGGTGCTGGACCTGGAAGGGCGGCGAACGGCCGGATCGAGGGCGGTTCGGACGAGGGACCTGCCGGTTTCCACTCTCATCACCGTGGCAGTGGCGCAGGAGGCGATGCCGACCCGTGCGGACCGCCCCGGCGGCAGGACAGCCCGCGTCCCGGCGGGTGAGTATGGGAGACGGGTGAGTATGGGAGAGGAGGCCGGACGGGCTCACCCGTCGGCCCGCATGAGGTGGTTGCGGTGTCCGCTCCGTCCCTCGGTGGAGAGGTGGTTCGGGTGGCACAGACGCCCCTGCTGGCAGTGCGCGGCATCTCCAAACGGTTCGGTGCCGTGCAGGCGCTGAGCGGTGTCACCCTCCGGATCGACGCGGGAGAGGTTGTCGCGCTGGTCGGGGACAACGGGGCCGGCAAGTCCACCCTGGTCGAGGTGATCGCCGGAGTCCTCGCACCCGACAGCGGGGTCATCGAATGGAACGGCCGGCCGGTCGCCCTCCGCAGGCCGATGGACGCGCAGAGCCTCGGCATCGCCACCGTCCACCAGGATCTGGCACTCTGCGACAACCTCGACACGGTCGGCAACATCTTCCTCGGCCAGGAGATCCGCCGGTTCGGCGTCCTCGACGAGGTCGAGATGGAGAAGCGTGCCCGCAGACTGCTGAACTCCCTGGCCATCAGGCTTCCCAGCCTGCGCATCCCCGTGGGCTCGCTCTCGGGCGGCCAGCGCCAGAGCATCGCCATCGCACGCGCGCTGATCGGCAGGCCCAAGGTGGTGATCCTCGACGAGCCCACCGCCGCCCTCGGCGTCGGGCAGACCGCCCTGGTGCTGGAACTGGTCGAGCGCCTGCGCAACCAGCACCTCGGCGTGCTGCTGGTCAGCCACGACCTGGAGAACGTCCGCACGACCGCCGACCGGATCGCGGTGCTGCGCCTCGGACGCAACAGCGGCCTCTTCGACACCAAGTACGCCACCCAGGAGCAGATCGTCTCGGCCATCACCGGGGACCACACCATGGCCGTGTCCCTGGCGCAGTCCCTGCTGCCGCACGGGCTGCCCGAGCAGAACGCCCTCGACGTCGCCTACCGCTACCTGCCGGCGAAGGAGGGCGTCGGCGGGGACTGGTTCGACGTCATCCAGCTGGCCGGCAGCCGCGTCGCCCTGGTCGTGGGCGACATCGTCGGCCACGGCCTGCACGCGGCGGCCACCATGGGGCGCCTGAGGACGGCAGTGCACAACTTCTCCATGCTGGACCTGCCCCCCGACGAGCTCCTCGCGCACCTCGACGAGTTGGTCAGCCGGATCGACCGGGACCAGGCGGCCACCGGCGACGGCGCCGAGATCACCGGCGCGACCTGCCTGTACGCCGTCTACGACCCGGTGTCGCGGAACTGCGAGCTGGCACGCGCCGGCCACCTCCCGCCCGCCCTCGTCCGGCCCGACGCCACCGTGGACTTCCTCGACCTGCCCGCAGGACCTCCGCTGGGGGTGGGAGGCCTGCCCTTCGAGACGGCACAGGTCAGGCTGCCCGAGGGCAGTCGGCTGGTGCTCTACACGGACGGGCTCGTCGAAGACCGCCGCCATGACATCGACCACGGACTCGAACTGCTGCGCGGCGCGCTGGAGGGCTCCCGTGACCTGACGCCGGAGGACACCTGTGACGCCGTGCTGGACGCGCTGCCGCCCGCGTACTCGACCGACGACATCGCCCTTCTCGTGGCCCGCACCCGGGCGCTGCCGCAGGACCGGCTGGCCGAGTGGGACGTACCCACGGACCCGGCCGCCGTCGCCGGTGTACGGGCCGCGGCCAGCCGCCAGCTGGCCGAGTGGGGGCTGGACGACCTGGTGTTCACCACGGAGCTGATCCTCAGTGAGCTGGTCACCAACGCCATCCGCTACGGCGGGGGACCCATCGGCGTTCGCCTGCTGCGGGACCGCAAGCTGATGTGCGAGGTCTCGGACACCAGTAGCACTTCCCCTCACCTGCGCTACGCGGCCACCACCGACGAGGGCGGACGAGGCCTGTTCCTCGTCGCCCAGCTCGCCGAGCGGTGGGGCACCCGGTACACACCCACCCACAAGATCATTTGGGCGGAGCAGCCGCTCCCGTGACGGACCCCCGCGCCCGCCATCATGCCGTCAACAAGGCGGCGAATTCAGGACGTTTCGGTGCCCGGGGCCCGCATCCTTCACATGCCCCGAAGAGTGAGCATGCCGTCCGGACCGAGATCGATTCGCACGCCGAATCCGCGGCTGACCCGGTCGAGGACATCCCGTAGCCACTGTGCGTCCTCGGCGGAGGCATGCTCAAGCCGTATCTGTCTGGCTTGTACGGGCGCCATGCGGGCACTGACCAGCCTTCCGGTGCCCGGCTCCACCGAGACGAAGTACAGCAGCCGCAGGTCGTCCCGGTAGTGCTCCTGGCCGGCGATGCCCTCGTAGTCGTCGATGAAGTCGCCGCAGCCGTAGAGAACGAGCTTCCCCCGGTAGACCTCGATGGGGCGGGGATGGTGCGAGGAGTGTCCGTACACGACATCGACACCGCCGTCGATCAGGGCGTGCGCGAAGCGGGTCTGATCCCGGGAGACCTGGTAGCCCCAGTTGGACCCCCAGTGGACGGAGGCGACGACGACGTCGTCCGGTCGCCTCACCTGCCGGACTCGATCGACGACGTCGGCCGCGTCGACGCCCGAAGCCTCGGACACGAAGTCGACGCCGGCTCGATCCTCAGCCGCGGCCCACCTCCACGGAATCCCGCTGGACGCCGTGCCGAACGCGAAGACCAGAACCCGCCGGCCGCCGTCCACCGTGACGATCGCGGGTTCTCGTGCCGCGCCCGCGTCCCGTCCCGCTCCCACCGCCGTCAGCTCCGCACTCGCCAAGGTGTCGAGCGTCTCCGCGAGTCCGAGGAGGCCGAAGTCCATCACGTGGTTGTTGGCCAGTACGCAGACGTCGGGCCGGGCGGCGGCCAGACAGGGAAGGTTGGCCGGGTGCATGCGGTAGTGCACGTCCTTCCCCGCCGCGAAGTCGTCGCTGCGAGTGATGCTCGTCTCCAGGTTCAGCACCCGTACCTCGGGTGCGGCCTGGTCGAGCAGTTGCAGGGCCTCCCCCCAGGGCCAAGTGAAGTCGACCGGACGAGGAATCGGACCGTTCACAGCCTCCGCGAACTCGACGTAGGCCCGCGCATCCGGGACGTACGGCTCCCGCAGCGTCGGATCGCCGGGGTGCGGCAGGATCTGGTCGACCCCGCGGCCGAGCATCACATCACCGCAGAGGAACAACCTGACCGGGTCAGTGCTCATGGTTCCACGCTAGGCGCCGCAGCGTGGATCTGGTCCGCGATGCCCTCGGCTTTCGGTCTGCCCCACGTAGGCCTGGCGGTCAGCGGCTCGTACCGTCCACGGACGCGGCCGTGCGAGTTCCTCGCCCCGCCCGGTCATACCGCGTCCTGGCGCCCTGGACCCGCACTGCGTGTACGACCACGCGCAACGAAAAATGCGGGTCAGGATTGCTCCTGACCCGCATTCCCTCGCCAACGTTGCTGGCGAAGAGTTGTGTCCGAGGGGGGACTTGAACCCCCACGCCCGATAAAGGGCACTAGCACCTCAAGCTAGCGCGTCTGCCATTCCGCCACCCGGACCGGGTGTCGCCCTCGCGGCTTTCGATCTCTCGTCCGTCGCGCTGACAGATGTAACTGTAGCAAAGATCGGCTTGGGCTCCCAAAACGGCTCCGGGCGGGGGAACGGCGCTGGTGGCGGGGCAAGGGGTGCTCTGTGGCGGCGGCGTGACCAGGGGGTTTCGGGGCGGTGCGGAGGGGTGGATCGGGATGGAGGGCTGGGAGAGGATGGGCGGACGTGCTCGTACGGCCCGGGTGCAGGTCCTGGGGGTGGCGCGCTGGTGCGTCGGTGCGGGCCCAAGACGAGGAGTGACCGTGAGCGAGCGGAGCGAGTCGGCGGCGCCGAAGGTGACGGCTGAGTCGGAGGTCGCCGAGATCTGTCGCGATCTGATCCGGATCGACACCAGCAACTACGGGGACGGGTCCGGGCCGGGCGAGCGCAGGGCGGCCGAGTACGTGGCCGAGCAGCTCGCCGAGTTCGGGATCGAGCCGCAGATCTTCGAGTCGGCCAAGGGGCGGGCCTCGACCGTGGTCCGGATCGAGGGCGAGGACCGGTCCCGCCCGGGCCTGCTGATCCACGGCCACACCGACGTGGTGCCGGCCAACGCCGCGGACTGGACGTACGACCCCTTCGGCGGCGAGATCGCGGACGGCTGCGTCTGGGGCCGCGGCGCGGTCGACATGAAGGACATGGACGCGATGACCCTCGCGGTCATCCGCGACCGGCTGCGCACCGGCCGCAAGCCCCCGCGCGACATCGTGCTCGCCTTCCTCGCCGACGAGGAGGCGGGCGGCACCTACGGCGCGCGCTTCCTGGTGGACAAGCACCCGGAGCTGTTCGAGGGCGTGACCGAGGGCATCGGCGAGGTCGGCGGCTTCTCCTTCACGGTCAACGACCAGGTGCGGCTCTACCTGGTGGAGACCGCCGAGAAGGGCATGCACTGGATGCGCCTGACGGTCGAGGGCCGGGCCGGGCACGGCTCGATGGAGAACGACGACAACGCCATCACCGAGCTGTGCGAGGCGGTCGCCCGGCTCGGACGGCACAAGTTCCCGCTGCGGATCACCAAGACCGTCCGCGCCTTCCTGGACGAGCTGTCCGACGCCCTCGGGGTCGAGCTGGACCCGGAGAACATGGACGAGACGCTGCGCGTCCTCGGCGGTATCGCCAAGATGATCGGCACCACGCTGCGCAACACCGCCCAGCCGACCATGCTCGGTGCCGGCTACAAGGTGAACGTGATCCCGGGTCAGGCCACCGCCCACGTGGACGGGCGCTTCCTGCCCGGCTACGAGGAGGAGTTCCTCGCCGAGCTGGACAGCGTGCTCGGCCCGCGCGTGAAGCGGGAGAGCCTGCACTCGGACCGGGCGATCGAGACGAGCTTCGACGGCTCGCTGGTCGACGCGATGCAGACCGCGCTGCGCGCGGAGGACCCGATCGCCCGCGCCGTGCCGTACTGCCTGTCGGGCGGTACGGACGCCAAGTCCTTCCAGGACCTGGGCATCCGCTGCTTCGGTTTCGCGCCGCTGCAGCTGCCGCCGGAGCTGGACTTCGCCGGGATGTTCCACGGCGTGGACGAGCGGGTGCCGGTGGACGGGCTGAAGTTCGGCGTCCGGGTGCTGGACCGCTTCATCGACGCCTGCTGATCAGGCGACTGGGTCGACCCGCTCCCGGAGTGCCGGGGGCGGGCCGACCGCATTGTCCGAGCGCATGATTGTGGGACGGGCTGAGGGAGATCAACAGAAACGATTCTCCTATGTAATTTCCGCGCCGCTTGTCTGTACGAAGCATCACCGTTGCGAGTGAATGGCAAATCTGTTCCGTACCCCGTTTGCCGCAGCGTCGTTCATTCCTGTGCAGCCCGCCGAACGGGTCGCGTTGTCCATACAGGAGGAATGATGAAGGTCAAGAAGATCGCCGCTGTCGCCGCCGCCACCGGCGGCCTGGTGCTCGCCGCCGCCGGTGTCGCGTCCGCTCACGGCGGTGCCGGTGCCGAGGGTATGGCCGCGGGCTCCCCGGGCATCGTCTCGGGCAACCAGGTCCAGATTCCGGTCCACGTCCCGGTGAACCTGTGCGGCAACACCGTCAGCGTGATCGGCGTGCTGAACCCGGCGTTCGGCAACCACTGCGCCAACTTCTGAGTCAACTCCGGGCCGCTGGGGCCCGTTGAGCCGATTCACCCCGGCCCTCGGGCGGCGGACGCGCCGCACCGGGGGCCTTCGCACGCCCGGCCGGACGGCGCGGCAAGGCGCTGCGGGCCGTACTCGCTCGATCGGGTGAAGCCGGTTCGTTTGGCTCAACCTCGCCGTCGGTCTCTCGTTAACTCCTGTGCAGTCGAATACCTTGCGTGATTTTTTGATATACGGAAATTCCGACTCTCACAAGGTTCACGTCAAGGTTGCCACGCCGTCTCGAAACGTCAGGGGAAAACATGAGGAATGTAGCCAAGAAGGGGATTCTCACTGCCGTGGCCACCGGCAGTGTGCTGGCCTCCGCCGCCGGCTACGCCTACGCGGGCGCGGAGGCACAGGGAGGTGCGGCGGGCTCGCCGGGCGTCGCCTCGGGGAACTCGGTGCAGGTGCCGATCGAGGTGCCGATCAACGTGTGCGGCAACACCGTCGACGTGATCGGCGCGTTGAACCCGTCGTACGGGAACCACTGCGCCAATGTCAGCGCTGGTCGCCCCGCGGCCCCGCAGCCCGGCGGCAGCAGCGGTAGCGGCAGCAGCAGTAGCAGCAGCGACAGCTCCAGCACCGGCGCCAGTAAGGGCTCCTCCGCCTCGGGCGCCTCCGCCAGCGGTGTCGCGACCAACTCGCCCGGTGTGATCTCCGGCAACAGCGTCCAGGCCCCGGTGCACGTCCCGGTCAACGCCTGCGGCAACTCGGTCAACGCGGCCGGCGTCGGCAACCCCGCCTTCGGCAACTCCTGCGGCAACGTGGCCCAGCCCGCCCCGAAGCCGACCGACGACTGCCCCGAGGACCACACCCCCTCCACCCCGCCGTCCACCGGCGACACCGGCCCTGGGCGCAACGGCGGCCCGGTGGCCAGCAGCACTCCGGCCGCCGCCCCGGTGAGCAACAACGCCAGCACCCAGGCCGTCCCGGCCGCGGTTCGGACCAGCACTCCGGCCGCCCCCGTAGCGCAGAGCACCGCCGCGGACAGCCAGCTGGCCTCCACCGGCGCCGGCGGCGTCGAGGTGCTCGGCGCCGCCGGGCTCGCGCTGCTGATCGGCGGCGGCGTGCTCTACCGCCGCGCTCGCGCCGGCGCCCGCTGAGCCCCCGACCGGCTCAGCGGTACCGGTAGTCGAAACGACGCGCCCGGGGCTGCCCGATGAACGGGCGGCACCGGGCGCGTGAAAGCTCGGCGCGGATGATCCGCGGCTGCGCAGGGCGGGAGGCCCCGCCCGTCACCAGTTCCGGACCTGCCGGATGATCCGCCGCTTCAGCCGGACCGTCCGGCTGCCGTCGGGGAACAACCTCAGCCGGTCGAGCTCCCAGTGCCCGTACTCGGCGTGCTCGGTGAGCAGTTGGCGCGCCGCGTTGCGCGTGGTGCCGCGTGGCATACGCAGCGACTGGTACTCGTACTCCGGCTGCCGGACCGGCTTCGGTGGGGTCAAAACGCTCCTCCTGGGGATCACCTGCACGCAAGCCTACGGCCTGCCACGGACACTCGGCCCGGGTATTTCCGGCCGACCTCCCGTGTGGAAGCGGAGGTTCGACGGCCCGCGACCCGGGTGTCGGCTGACAGTGCATCAGTTCTGCTGCTCCTGTGGAGTGGATACCCCGAACCCGGCGCGCGAAGCGGCACCCGGACGGCCCCGGCGGACCGGTCGCGCGCCCTCCGCGCCCGACTCGCGCCGGTCCTGCGGGGGGGCAGAACGGGACAGATCGGACATCAGGGGGGAAGTTGCGGTGAAATCGCGGGTGTAGGTGACAACCGCTGTGCGTAGCGACACCGCGGGGAGATAGCGTCTGCACCATGTCTGATGCCGCGCAGCCCACCATTGCCGAGGTACGCGCCGCCGCTGAGGCGGTCAAGGCCGCCATCGACCGTCATCTGGAAGCGGTGTCAAGCCCCAACGCAGCTGATGATCCCGCCGTGTCCGCCGCTTACGAGCAGCTCGCCACGGCGGCCATCGCCTACGACCAACTCCTGTACGAGGTCTACGACGAGGTCACCCCCTTCGAGATCCCCGGGGACGAGGGACCGGGTGGCTACCACGGCCCGGAACAGCCCGAGGCGATCAGCGTGCTGATCCGCCGCGACTACCACGTGGTCGACCCCAAGCGGCTGCGCGCCCAGGCCGAGCGGCTCGACGAGACGCTGACCCCGGGCGGAGCGGGCGGGGTGAACTCCGCGATCGGCGTGCTGTTCGGCGAGTACGAGCCCGACGAGATCGCCGCCCGCAGCGAGGAGTTCGGCCTGGAGGAGGCGGACTCGACGCTCTGGGTCGCGGCGGCCGAGCCGACCGAGCCGGGGGAGTGGCTGCCGGAGCCCTTCGAACACGCCGACCCGCAGCTGCTGATCTGCCGGTTCGACGTGAGCGAGGTCTACGACGACGAGGACCTCGACGACTGACGTGATCCGGTACGGACGAAGGGCGGGCCCGGAAGCACCGGACCCACCCTTCGTCCGTCGGTCGATCAGTACGCCGACGCCGCGTTCTCCGCGAGGATCGCCCGCAGCCGGGTGGTGCGCGGCTGCGCCGGGCGCTCGGCGACGGCCTGGACGAGCGCCGGGCCCGCCGCGTGCACGACCGAGAGGTGCCGCTCGCCGCGTCCGAAGGCGGTGTAGACCCACTGCCGGGTGAGCGCCGGTCCGGCGTCCTCCGGGAGCACCACCACGGCCCCGGGCCAACGGCGGCCGAGCGCCTGGTGGACCGTCAGCGCCCAGCCGTGCCGCAGCCGGCCGGCCTCCGCGGGCGGGACGGTCCGGCGCGAGCCGTCCGGGTACTCCAGGTGCAGACCGGTGGCGTCGCCGTCCAGCACCCGGGCCGGGCGGGTGATCCCGGGCGCGGGGGACTCCACCACCCGGTCGCCCGGGTCGAAGCCGCCGAAGCGGCCGGGGCCGGGGTTCAGCCGGGCCTTGGCGGCGGCGTTCAGCGCACGCGTACCGGCCGGCCCGCCGTGGCCGGGGGTGAGCAGCACCACCTGCTCGGCGGGGATGCCGAGGGCGCGCGGAATGGAGTCGGTGAGCAGTTGGACGGCGCGGTGGACGGCCTCGCCTCCGTCCTTGGCGGTCAGGATGACCACCTCCTTGTCCGGCGCCTCGACCGGCTGCAGCTCGCCGACGCCGACACCGGAGACCAGCTCGCCGATCGGGCCGAAGTCCGGGGTGCGGGAGGCCACCGCCGGACAGACCTTGGCGGCCAGCAGGTCGGCGAAGAACCGGCCGGGGCCGGCCGACCAGAGCTGGCCCGGGTCGCCGCTGAGCACCAGCCGGGTGCCGTCGGCGAGCGACTCCAGCAGGGTGGCGGCCAGTTCGACGTCCAGCAGCGGCGCATCCAGGACGACCAGGAGGTCCAGGGCGAGCGAGCCGTCGGGGGAGCGGCCGGGGCCGGCCGTACCGGACAGCAGCTCGGAGAGGGTGGCCACCGGGGCCTCCGCCCCGGCGAGCGCGGCGAAGGACTCCCGGCCCTGGTCGGTCCAGGTGGCGGCCCAGGCCCGCAGCCCGAGCCTCCGGGCGGCGGTGAGCAGCGCGGCGGGCTCGGCCCTGGCGGCCTCGCCGCCGGTGTGCAGCACCAGCGCGCTGTCGGCGACGGCCTGGACGAGGGCGGTCGCGGAGGAGGACGGCGCGGCCTCGGCCGCCGCCGCCCAGGCGGTGGGGCCGGGGGCTGCGGGCGCCGCCACGTCCTCGGCTTCGGTGGACTCCGCGGTGTCCGAGTCCGAGTCCGAGTCCGCGTCGACGGCGGCTTCCTCCCCGGCCTCCGCCTCCTCAGCCTCCGCCGCCGGCTCGACGTCCTCACCCGGTACGAAAGCGGCCATCAGCTGCAGCAGCCCCTCGGCGAGGCTGTCCTCCGCCATCGCCAGCCGCTCCAGCGTGAGCAGCGTCCGGGTCGGCGGCTCGTCGTCCTCGCCGCCCGCCGCCTGCGCCTCGGGCCCGCTCAACTCCTCCTGGAAGGGCAGCACCCGCCCGTCCGCGACGGCGGCCTGGATCGCGGCGGCCGGGTCCGGCATCCGGAGCCGGTCGAGCCCGGTCGTCACCTCGGCCAGCTCCAGCGCCGAGTGCCCGCGCAGCGCCGCCTGCTCCAGCAACCACGGCACCAGCGCCTGGGCGCGGCGCGGGTCGCCCGGCTCGGCCTCGGGACCGAGCAGCTCGCGGGCGAAGCGGTCCGCGTGCTCGGGGCGGACGCCGGGCAGGCCGAGCACCGCCCACGGGTCCTCGCGCAGCCGCGCGGCGGCCTCGTCACCGAACTCGGCCACGGCGGCGGCCGCCAGCTCGGCCGGGGCACCGCCCGCGGTCAGCACCGCGGCGGCCTCCTGGAGCGCGTCGCCGCGCGGCCCGTCGAGCTCCACGGCTGCCGGAGGGGTGGGAGCCGCCGGAGCGCCCGCGCCCGTAGGCGCGGACGCCTCCACCGGCTTCGAAGCCTCGGGAGCCCCCGAACCCCCGGAGGACCGCGGCCCCGCGGCCTGCGGCCCGATCCTGCGAATCCGCTCCGCCAGCTCGGCGATCTTCGCCGCCTTGTCGGCCGGCGAGGCCGAGGTCTCCTCCGGAGCGCCGTTCCCCGTGTCACTCATCGTCGTCCGCTCCAAAGGTCACTCCACTGCACGTTCTGCTCAACAACCCGGCCGGCGGTCACAGCTCGGTCCACCCCTGGTCCGGGTAGCGGTGCACCGGCGACGAGATGTCGTCCAGCGCGCCGCGGATCTCACCCGGAAGCGTAAGCGCCTCCACTGACAGCGCCGCCTGCAGCTGTGCCACCGTCCGCGCCCCGACCAGCGCACTCGCCACCCCGGGCCGGTCCCGGACCCAGGCCAGCGCGACCGCCAGCGGGCTGCTGGCCAGCCCGTCGGCGGCGGTGGCGACGGCGTCCACGATCCGCCGCGAGCGCTCCCCGAGGTACGGCTGGACGAACCCGGACAGGTGCGCCGAGGCGCCGCGCGAGTCCT
The DNA here is from genome assembly GCF_053598235.1 of Kitasatospora sp. NPDC001159. Lineage (NCBI taxonomy): Bacteria > Bacillati > Actinomycetota > Actinomycetes > Kitasatosporales > Streptomycetaceae > Kitasatospora > Kitasatospora sp. NPDC001159. The sequence continues at coordinate 79,106 of NZ_JBSFJV010000026.1, read as the reverse complement.
GCGGGACGCCGTGCCGGTACTTGCCGGTGAGCACCCCGCGCCCGAGCGGCGAGCCGGCGAGGACGCCGACCCCGGCGTCCAGCGCGGCGGGCAGCGCCTCCCGCTCCATGCCGCGCTGCAGCAGCGAGTACTCCAGCTGCGCCCCGGCCAGCGGCACCCGCCCGTGGTGGGCGCGCTGCCAGGTGGCGGCCTTGGCGAGCTGCCAGCCGCTGAAGTCGCAGACCCCGACGTAGCGGGCGCGGCCGGAGCAGACGGCGATGTCGAGGGCGCTGAGGGTCTCCTCGACCGGGGTCATCGGGTCGAAGGAGTGCACCTGCCACAGGTCCACGTAGTCGGTGCCGAGCCGGCGCAGCGAGGCGTCCAGGGCGGCAAGGAGGTGGCCGCGGGATCCGTCGAAGCGGCGGGTGGACTCGGGGACGCTGCCCGCCTTGGTGGCGATGACGAGTTCGGAGCGTGGGACCAGACTGTCGGTGAGGCGGGAGATCAGGTACTCGGCCCCGCCGTCCGCGTACACGTCGGCGGTGTCGACGAGATTGCCGCCGGCGTCGACGAACTCCTTGAGCTGCTCGGCGGCCTCGTGCTCGTCGGTGTCGCGGCCCCAGGTCATGGTGCCGAGACCGAGGCGGGAGACCTGCAGGCCGGTACGGCCGAGGTGACGCTTTTCCATCGGACGGGCCCTCCACTGGCCGATTGCCCCGGTCGCCCCGGAAGCCCTGAAAACGCGCAGGTGGGGAGAGGACTTCCCACGTCGGCTGAGCGTAGCGGCCGGTGTGCGGGCACGGGTGTAGACCCGCAGAACGATCAGTGACTCGCCAACTCGCCTCCGGGCCCTCCTGACCCGGTGCCGACGGTCGGCGCTCCGTCGCTCCTCCGTCGCTCTCTCACTTCGCCCTTCCGGCGCCGGCAGGCCCTTCGACCCGGGCCGGGGTCGTGTGACCCAGGCCACCGCTACCGGCCAGTAGCATGACCCGCGCGTGCGCGGTTACGCCCGCCGGCAAGCCCGCCCGCCCGACTGGCCACCAAGCCCACCGACTGGAAGGTTCGGCACATGCGACTCGGCATCAACCTCGGCTACTGGGGACTCGGCATGGACGCCGACAACATCGAGGTGGCCCAGGAGGCGGACCGGCTCGGCTACTCGGTCTGCTGGGCCGCGGAGGCGTACGGCTCGGACGCCGCGACGGTGCTGAGCTTCGTCGCCGCGAAGACCGAGCGGATCGACGTCGGCTCGGCCATCTTCCAGATCCCGGCCCGCACTCCGGCGATGACCGCGATGACCGCCGCGACCCTGGACACCCTCTCAGGCGGCCGCTTCCGCCTCGGCCTGGGAGTCTCCGGCCCGCAGGTCTCCGAGGGCTGGTACGGCGTCAAGTTCGACAAGCCGCTCGCCCGCACCCGCGAGTACGTGGAGATCATCCGCAAGGCGATGTCCCGCGAGCGCCTGGTGCACGGGGGTGCGCACTGGACGCTGCCGCTGCCCGGCGGCCCGGGCAAGCCGATCAAGCTCACCGTGCACCCGGTGCGCGAGCACATCCCGCTGTACGTCGCCGCGATCGGCCCGAAGAACCTGGAGCAGACCGGCGAGATCGCCGACGGCTGGCTCGGCATCTTCTTCGCCCCCGAGCACGCCGCGCTCTCCCTGGACCCGCTGAAGGCCGGGCGCGCCAAGGCCGGCAAGTCCCTGGACGGTTTCGACCTCTGCCCGACCGTCACCATCGCGGTCGGCGAGGACATCAAGGCCGGCGTCGACTCCCAGCGCTCCTACGCCGCGCTCTACATCGGCGGCATGGGCAGCAAGGAGAAGAACTTCTACAACCAGCTCGCCCGACGGATGGGTTACGAGCGGGAGGCCGACGAGATCCAGGAGAAGTACCTGGCCAAGGACTACGCGGGCGCCGCGGCCGCCGTCCCGCACGACCTGATCGACGCCACCTCGCTGGTCGGCGACACCGCCCGGATCGCCGACCGGATGCAGGCCTACGCCGACGCGGGCGTCACCACGCTCACCCTGGCCCCGTCCGGCTTCACCCTGGACGAGCGGATCCAGGCGCTGCGCACCGGCGTCGAGGCGCTGGAGCGGGCCGGCCTCGCCTGAGCGACTCCCAGGGGTTCGGGCGGCACTACAGCCAGTCGTGCGTCAACCTCTCGGCCATGGGCGGTCGAGCTTGCGGGTAGCGCCCGACTGGCTGGTGGGTGGGCCCTCGTGTCCAGCCACCGCTACGCGGCGACAGTGGCGGATGACTGCCGCCCCGCATCCCGTGCAGCAGCGGCCCGTCGGGCGATGGCCGGTGTGCAGCCGCACCCCACGGCGGCGCCCGGAGGCCGTAGGCTAAGCCCCATGCCCACCCTGCTGCTCGTCCGTCACGGCCGCTCGACCGCGAACACCGCCGGAATCCTGGCCGGTTGGACCCCCGGCGTGGACCTGGACGAGACCGGGCGCGGGCAGGCCGCCGCGCTGGCCGGGCGTCTGGCCGGGATCCCGCTGGCGCAGGCGGTCAGCAGCCCGCTGGAGCGCTGTCGGCAGACCCTGGAGCCGCTGCTCGCGGCCCGGCCCGAGCTGGCCCCGCCGGCCGAGGACGAGCGGCTGGGGGAGTGCCACTACGGCGAGTGGACCGGCCGTCCGCTGGCCGAGTTGGCCAAGGAGCCGCTCTGGCGCACCGTGCAGGACCACGCGGCCGCCGCCGCCTTCCCCGGTGGTGAGTCACTGCGCGAGCTGAGCCACCGCACGGTGAGCGCGGTCCGCGAGTGGAACGCGAAGATCGCCGCCGAGCACGGTGAGGACGCGGTCTGGATCGCCTGCTCGCACGGGGACGTGATCAAGGCGGTGGTGGCCGACGCGCTCGGGCTGCACCTGGACCACTTCCAGCGGATCAGCGTCGAGCCCTGCTCCGTCACCGCGATCCGCTACACCCCGCAGCGGCCCTTCGTGCTGAGAATGGGCGACACCGGCGACCTCTCCTCGCTGGCCCCCAAGCCCCACGCCGCCCCGGCCACCCCGGCCGGTGACGCGGTGGTCGGCGGCACGGCCTGAGCGGCACCCGCCCGAACGCCTGAACAGCGCCCTCACCGGCGGCGGCACCACCCGAACCCACGGGTGCCACCCCGCCGCCGGCCTCCTGCTCGGGTCCCCGGCCGGCGCCCGGAGGTCGTAGGGTGACTGATGAGTGCCTCACAGCCCAACGAGCCCGCCCAGTCCGACAACCCAGCGATCCCCCACGGCGGATCCGCACCGACCGACACGATCCGGAGCGAGAGCGTGCCCCGTCAGGTCTTCTTCTACGACCAGCCCGAACGGTTCGTGGCCGGTACCGTCGGCCAGCCCGGCGCCCGGGCGTTCTACCTGCAGGCCAGCGCCCGGGGCCGGATCACCAGTGTGCTGCTGGAGAAGACCCAGGTCGCCGCACTCGCCGAGCGGATCGAGGAGGTCCTCGACGAGGCCCTGCGGCGCAGCGGCGGAGACGCCTCCATCCCGGCCACCGCACCCAAGGACCTGCTCGACACCGCCCCGCTGGACCTGCCGCTGGAGCAGGAGTTCCGGGTCGGCACCATGGCGCTGGCCTGGGACAGCGTGGACGGCTGCCTGGTGGTCGAGGCGCAGGAGCTGGTCGAGGAGGAGGAAGAGGAGGGCGAGGAGGCCGTCTTCCGGGACGACGAGAGCGGCCCGGACATGCTGCGGGTGCGGCTGTCCGGCGCGATGGCGCGGGTGTTCGCCAAGCGTGCGCTGGACCTGGTCGCGGCCGGCCGCAGGCCCTGTCCGTTCTGCAACCTGCCGCTGGACCCGGAGGGCCACCTGTGCCCGCGCGCGAACGGCTACCGGCGCTGAACACCGAGACCCCGCCGCAGGCCGACCCGGCGGCGGCCGCCGCCCTCGCCGCCGACGTGCCCACCGCCCTGGCCCTGCTGCGCCAGGGCGAACTGACCGTGCACGGCCGGCTCACCGAAGCCTCCAACGCCGCGCTGTACTGCACGGTCGAGCACGGCTCGCTGAGCGCGCAGGCGGTCTACAAGCCGGTGGTCGGCGAGCGCCCGCTCTGGGACTTCCCGGACGGCACGCTGGCTGGCCGCGAGGTCGCCGCCTACGAGCTGTCCACCGCGACCGGCTGGGCGCTGATCCCGCCCACCGTGCTGCGCGGGGGGCCGCACGGGCCCGGCATGGTGCAGCTGTGGGTCGAGCCGGACCCGCAGGCCGAGCCGCTGCTGGCGCTGCAGGACCCGGACGGCCCGGAGGACGGCTGGCTGCCGATCGTGCGGGCCGAGGTCGAGGACGGCCGGCCGGCGCTGCTGGTGCACCACGACGACCGGCAGCTGCGCCGGCTGTCCGTGCTGGACGCGGTGCTCAACAACGCCGACCGCAAGGGCGGCCACCTGATCCCCGCCGCCGACGGCCGGGTGTACGGCATCGACCACGGCGTCACGTTCAACACCGAGGGCAAGCTGCGCACCCTGCTCTGGGGCTGGGCCGGAGACCCACTGCCCGCCGAGGCGCTGGAGGTGCTGGTCCGGCTGGCCGCGCAGTTGGACGGCGAGCTGGCCGAGCGCCTCGCTCCGCACCTGACCACCGCCGAACTGGACGCCACCCGCGCCCGGGTGGCCGCGCTGCGCAGCTCCGGCACCCACCCGCTGCCCTCCCGGGACTGGCCCGCGATCCCCTGGCCGCCGGTGTAGGAGCCGCCCCCGCGGGTGTGGCAGCCCGCCCTACCCGCCGGTGGTCTGGACCTGTCGCCGGAAGAGGTCGCAGAGCCGGAGATTCTGGCCCGTACCGTACGGCGGCACGACCGTGGCTTCCTGCCTCAGTGGCCTGCACCGACGTTCCCGCCGGTTAGCCTTCCCGGCAAATGCCGGGAAGTAGTCAAAATCGGTCAAGCATGGCTCGGAAGCGCTCAAGCCACAACAGGAAGCGAATCCAGTCGATCTTTGTTACTGGTTAGGCTTTCAAATGTTCTCAAGGTTAAAGTCGATCCCATGCATGCCTGGCCCGCCTCCGAGGTTCCCGCCCTGCCTGGTCAGGGGCTTCCCCTTCGTATCTTCGACACCGCAGCGGGCAAGGTCCGGGAGGTCGTGCCGCAGGACGGCACCGCCCGGATCTACGTCTGCGGCATCACTCCCTACGACGCGACCCACATGGGCCACGCCGCCACCTACAACGCGTTCGACCTGGTGCAGCGCGTCTGGAAGGACGCCGGCCACGACGTCCTCTACATCCAGAACGTGACCGACGTGGACGACCCGCTGCTCCAGCGCGCGGTCGAGACCGGCCAGGACTGGGTGGCCCTGGCCGAGCGCGAGACGGCCCTGTTCCGCGAGGACATGACCGCCCTGCGGCTGCTCCCGCCAGCCCACTACATCGGCGCCGTCGAGTCGATCCCGTGGATCGTCCCGATCGTCCAGAAGCTGCTGGCCTCCGGCGCCGCCTACAAGGTGGACGAGGACATCTACTTCTCGGTCGACTCCGACCCGCACTTCGGCGAGGTCTCCGGCCTCACCCGGGAGGCCATGCGCCCGGTGTTCGCCGAGCGCGGCGGCGACCCGGAGCGCCCCGGCAAGCGCAACCCGCTGGACGCCCTGCTCTGGCTGGCCGCCCGCCCGGGCGAGCCCGCCTGGGACACCGAGCTCGGCCACGGCCGCCCCGGCTGGCACATCGAGTGCGTGGCGATCGCGCTGCAGTACCTGGGCATGACCTTCGACATCCAGGGCGGCGGGAGCGACCTGTCCTTCCCGCACCACGAGATGGGCGCCGCGCACGCCCAGGTCGCCACCGGCTCCCACCCGTACGCCAAGGCGTACGTGCACGCCGGCATGGTCGCCCTGGACGGCCAGAAGATGTCCAAGTCCCGCGGCAACCTGGTCTTCGTCTCCGCCCTGCGCCGCGAGGGCGTCGACCCGGCGGCCATCCGCCTGGCGCTGCTCTCGCACCACTACCGCGCGGACTGGGAGTGGACCAAGGGCACCCTGGACGAGGCCGTGGAGCGCCTCGCCCGCTGGCGGGCCGCGGTCTCCCGCCCGGACGGCCCGTCGGCCGAGCAGCTGCTCGCCGAGGTCCGCACGGCGCTCGCGAACGACCTGGACGCGCCCGCCGCGCTGGCCGCGGTGGACCGCTGGGCCGCGCAGCAGGAGGGCGAGGGCGGCACCGACACCGGCGCGCCCGGCCTGGTCACCCGCACCGTGGACGCCCTGCTCGGCGTCGCGCTCTGAGTACCGCGAAGGGGCGTCAGGACCAGGTGTCCTGACGCCCCTTCGGCGTGCCCGTGCTTCCCCTGACGCCCCTTCGGCGTGCCGGTGCTCCGGCGGCCCCGAGGAGGGCTACTCCTCCTCGGGCCCGTCCTGGCTCTCCCGGGTCGCGCCCGGCGCCTCCGGCTCGGGCGGCCGCTCGGCCGTCGCGTGCCCGGACACCGGCTTCTCGCCGGTCGGACCGACGTTCTCCCGGCGGCGCAGATAGCGCTCGAACTCGCGCGCGATGGCGTCCCCGGAGGCCTCCGGCAGCTCCGCGGTGTCCTGCGCCTCCTCCAGCTGCTGGACGTACTCGGCCACCTCGCTGTCCTCGGCGGCCAGCTGGTCCACGCCCAGCTGCCAGGCCCGGGCGTCCTCGCCGAGCTCGCCCGGCGGGATGCGCAGGTCCAGCAGGTCCTCCAGTTTGTTGATCAGCGCCAGGGTGGCCTTGGGGTTGGGCGGCTGCGCGACGTAGTGCGGCACCGCCGCCCAGAGCGTCACGGCGGGCACCCCGGCATGGGTGCAGGCCTCCTGGAGCACCCCGACGATCCCGGTCGGGCCCTCGTACCGGCTCTCCTCCAGGTCCAGCCGGCGGGCCAGCTCGGGGTCGGAGGTGACCCCACTGACCGGAACCGGGCGGCTGTGCGGGGTGTCGCCGAGCAGCGCGCCCAGGATCACCACCAGCTCGACGCCCAGCTCGTGCGCGAAGCCGAGCAGCTCGTTGCAGAACGAGCGCCAGCGCATGCTCGGCTCGATGCCGCGGACCAGCACCACGTCCCGGGTCACCGGCTCGGTCACCCGGATCACCGACAGCCGGGTGGTCGGCCAGGTGATCCGTCGGATGCCGCCGTCCAGCCAGATGGTGGGCCGGTTGACCTGGAAGTCGTAGTAGTCCTCCGCGTCCAGGGCGGCGAACACCTTGCCGCCCCAGGTGTCGTCCAGATGCGCCAGAGCCGCGGAGGCGGCGTCGCCCGCGTCGTTCCACCCCTCGAAGGCGCAGACCATCACCGGGTCGATCAACTCGGGAACATCTTCCAGCTCGATCACCCAGCGTCTCCCTCCGGTCGGCGGTCGGACCGGCACCGCTCCGGCTGGCCTGCCGGGGCGCCGACGGCCGGCTGCCGCCTGTCGAACCTCTCGTCTCCCATGGAACGCGTTGCTCCATGGTCCCTACCTGCCCAGCCTACGGGCTTTGATGCGCATGGCGGCCGGGCACCGGGACAGTCTGGGGGAGCGGACGGCCGCGATCCAGCGGATATCCGGGCGCCGCCGACTGACGCTGCGCCAGTCGGCCCGGTGTGGACGGACGGTGCCAGACCTGCGACGCAGCGCGACGGAGTGCCCGCCGGCCGCGGCGGCGCGATGATGAGAGGTAGGGGGCCGGGCGGAAGAGGGCGGACCGATGAACCGATGGCTGGGGATCGGCGCGGGCGCGGCGGCGCTGGCCGGGGCCGCGCTGATGGCGGCGGACCGGGCCGGGCGCCGGCTGCCGGTGGAGCACATCGCCGAGGGCGGTCTGGAGCTCGCCCAGGCGCCCGGCGCGGTCTGGGACGTGCTGACCGACATCGAACTCTTCGCGGCCTGGCGCCCCGGCCTCACCCACGTCGAGCGACTGCCCGCCGGGGCCGGCGGCCGCCCGCGCTGGCGCGAGTACGACCGGCACGGGCACACCACCTACGAGGTGGTGGCCAGTGAGGCCCCGCACCGCCTGGTGACCGGCATCGCCGACCCGGACCTGCCGTACGGCGGCACCTGGACGTACGTGCTGACCCCGGCCGGGCCCGGCTGCTCGCTGACCGTCACCGAGCGCGGCGAGGTCCGCAAGCCGCTGTGCCGGGCCGTCCGGCACTACCTGACCGGCGAGGACGCCACCGTCCACCGCTACCTGGGCGCCCTGGCCCACCGGATGGCCGCATAGGGCACGCCCTGGGGCGAGGGCCTGTCCGGCGGATCTTGCCGGGCCCGCGGTCTGATCGACAAATCCACTGGACAGGGCCTACGAGACGTCCACCCAGCCGCTCCGGTACGCCGCCCAGTGTTCGGGCGTCGAGGCGAAGTCCACGTACAGCGCGACGCCGAAGTCGGCCCGCTGCGGGTCCTGGCGGTCCAGGCCCAGCCGGACACCCCGGACCGCCGCCGGGACGGTCTCCGCGGCACCCCGGTGGCCCCACTTGTCGTCCCAGAAGAACGGCAGGCCCATCAGCAGGTCGACGTTCGAGGGGGTGGCCTTCAGTGCGAGTTCGGTCTGCAGCGCGACGTAGCCGCCGAACAGCGGCTCGGTCGGCATCGAGGTGTCGTAGGTCATCACCGCGATCTGGTCGACCCGGCGGGCGGTCTCCCGGAAGTAGGCCTGGTCCCACCACTTGCCGTGGTCGGTGAGCAGGATGCCGGCGGTGTGCAGGCCGGGGATCGGGTCGATCTGCGGGGCCGCCACCGAGAGCTTGGCGCCGCGCGCCGCCGTCACCGGGCGGACCTGGTCGAGCAGGGCCAGCCAGCCGGGCGTACCGGGGCGGATCGGCTCCATGTCGAAGTGCACGCCGTCGAAGCCCTCGTCCAGCACCTGGCCGGCCGAGGCGGTGATCCGGTCCCGGATGGGTGCGTCGTCCAGGTCCAGGGCGTCCTTCTCCGGCTTGACCTCGTCGCCCAGCCAGCCCTGTAGCCGGACGCCCGGCAGCACCTGGTGCGCGGTCCCGGTGAACCAGCGGGCCTTGGGGTGGACGGACGGCGGCAGTGAGCCGTCGTGCTCCAGCGGGCCGGTGTGGACGTAGAGGTCGCGCACTCCGGTTCCGGCCAGCTGCCGGGCCAGTGCCTCGACGTCCGCCTCGGTCTTGCGGCCGTCCACCCAGGCGTGGCCGAGCCAGACGGCGTCCCGGCCGCGGGTGCGGGCCTCGGCGGACGGTTCACCCGAGTAGTGCAGTCGGATCGAGACGAGGACCGTGCCCAGCGCGGCGACCGGTATCGCCACCACCAGCGCCAGCGCCAGCAGGGCCCGGCGCCACCGGGACCAGCGTCTCCACCGGTCGCGCAGTGCCCGCAGTGGGGCCGCCAGGGCCCGGCCGATGTGTCGTGCGGTGGTGCGGAACCTGGTCACGCGCTTGATCCCCCCTCGAGCCGAGCGCTCAGGATACGGAATGGGCCCGCAGGTGGGGCCGACGGCCGGATACGCTGGCCGGGTGCGGGCCCGACCAAGCGGGCTCGTAAAGCCGACAGCCGTCGCACCAGGGAGAAGCCCCATGGCCACTGCAGCCGAACCGTCCATCACTCAGCAGAGCCGCGCGAACGCGCTGCGTGAAGCGCTCGCCACCCGGGTGGTGGTCGCCGACGGTGCGATGGGCACCATGCTCCAGGCACAGGACCCCACGCTGGAGGACTTCCAGAACCTCGAAGGCTGCAACGAGGTCCTCAACATCACCCGGCCCGACATCGTCCGCTCCGTCCACGAGGCCTACTTCGGGGTGGGCGTGGACTGCGTCGAGACCAACACCTTCGGCGCCAACTTCGCCGCGCTGGGCGAGTACGAGATCTCCGACCGCATCTTCGAGCTGTCCGAGGCCGGTGCCCGGATCGCCCGCGAGGTGGCCGACGCCCACGCCGCCGACGGCCGCACCCGCTGGGTGCTCGGCTCGATCGGCCCCGGCACCAAGCTGCCGACCCTCGGCCACGCCCCGTACGAGACGCTGCGCGACGGCTTCCAGCAGAACGCGGCCGGCCTGATCGCCGGCGGCGCCGACGCGCTGCTGGTGGAGACCAGCCAGGACCTGCTGCAGACCAAGGCGGCGGTCCTCGGGTCCAAGCGCGCCCTGGCCGAGGCCGGACTGGACCTGCCGGTGCTGGTGCAGGTGACCGTGGAGACCACCGGCACCATGCTGCTGGGCTCCGAGATCGGCGCCGCGCTGACCGCGCTGGAGCCGCTCGGCGTCGACTACATCGGGCTGAACTGCGCCACCGGCCCGGCCGAGATGAGCGAGCACCTGCGCTACCTGGCCAAGAACGCCCGGATCGGCCTGTCCTGCATGCCGAACGCGGGTCTGCCGGTGCTCGGCAAGGACGGCGCCCACTACCCGCTCTCCCCGGCCGAGCTGGCCGAGGCGCACGACGTCTTCACCCGCGAGTACGGCCTCTCGCTGGTCGGCGGCTGCTGCGGCACCACCCCCGAGCACCTGCGCCAGGTGGTCGAGCGGGTCCAGGGCCGCCCGGTCGCCCCGCGCGATCCGCGGCCGGAGCCTTCGGCCGCCTCGCTCTACCAGGCGGTGCCGTTCCGGCAGGACACCTCGTACCTGGCGATCGGGGAGCGCACCAACGCCAACGGCTCGAAGAAGTTCCGCGAGTCGATGCTGGCCGGTGACTGGCAGGCCTGCGTGGAGATCGCCCGCGACCAGATCCGGGACGGCTCCCATCTGCTGGACCTGTGCGTGGACTACGTCGGCCGCGACGGCGTCGCCGACATGAAGGAGATCGCCGGCCGGCTGGCCACCGCCTCCACCCTGCCGATCGTGCTGGACTCCACCGAGCCGCCCGTGCTGCGGGCCGGCCTGGAGGCGCTCGGCGGCCGCGCGGTGCTCAACTCGGTGAACTACGAGGACGGCAACGCCCCCGACTCGCGCTTCGGCAGGATCGCCTCGCTGGCCCGGGAGCACGGCGCCGGCCTGATCGCGCTGACCATCGACGAGGAGGGCCAGGCCCGCACCGCCGACAAGAAGGTCGAGATCGCCGAGCGGCTGATCGCCGAACTCACCGCCGACTACGGCATCGACGAGGGCTCGATCCTGGTCGACTGCCTCACCTTCACCCTGGCCACCGGCCAGGAGGAGTCCCGCCGGGACGGCATCGAGACCATCGAGGCGATCCGCGAACTCAAGCGCCGCCACCCGAAGGTGCAGACCACCCTCGGCCTGTCCAACATCTCCTTCGGCCTCAACCCGGCCGCCCGCGTGGTGCTCAACTCGGTCTTCCTGCACGAGTGCGTGGAGGCAGGCCTGGACTCGGCGATCGTGCACGCCTCCAAGATCCTGCCGATCTCCCGGATCCCCGAGGACCAGCGCGAGGCCGCCCTCGACCTGGTCTACGACCGCCGCCGGGACGGCTACGACCCGCTGCAGCGACTGCTGGAGCTGTTCGAGGGCGTCTCCGCCGCCTCGGTCAAGGCCTCCAAGGCCGAGGAGCTGGCCGCGCTCCCGCTGGAGGAGCGGCTGCAGCGCCGGATCATCGACGGCGAGCGGGCCGGCCTGGAGGCCGACCTCGACGAGGCGCTGGCCGAGCGCCCCGCGCTGGAGATCATCAACGACACCCTGCTGGCCGGCATGAAGGTGGTCGGCGAGCTCTTCGGCTCCGGCCAGATGCAGCTGCCGTTCGTGCTCCAGTCCGCCGAGGTGATGAAGACCGCGGTGGCCCACCTGGAGCCGCACATGGAGAAGTCCGACAGCGAGGGCAAGGGCACCATCGTGCTGGCCACCGTCAAGGGCGACGTCCACGACATCGGCAAGAACCTGGTCGACATCATCCTGTCGAACAACGGCTACAACGTGATCAACCTGGGCATCAAGCAGCCGGTCTCGGCGATCCTGGACGCCGCGCAGGAGCACAACGCGGACGTGATCGGCATGTCCGGCCTGCTGGTGAAGTCCACCGTGATCATGAAGGAGAACCTGGAGGAGCTGAACCAGCGCAAGCTGGCCTCGTCCTACCCGGTGATCCTCGGCGGCGCCGCCCTCACCCGCGCCTACGTCGAGCAGGACCTGCACGAGGTCTACGAGGGCGAGGTCCGCTACGCCCGGGACGCCTTCGAGGGCCTGCGGCTGATGGACGCGCTGATCGCGGTCAAGCGCGGTGTGCCCGGCGCGACCCTGCCGGAGCTCAAGCAGCGCCGGCACGCCCGGGTCGAGGTGGAGGAGCCGGAGCCCGAGGTCAACCTCGGCCAGATCCGCTCCGACGTCACCGTCGACAACACCGTGCCCGCCCCGCCGTTCTGGGGCGACCGGATCGTCAAGGGCATCCCGTTCGCCGACTACGCCTCCTGGCTGGACGAGGACGCGCTGTTCAAGGGCCAGTGGGGGCTGAAGGCCTCGCGCAACGGCGACGGCCCGTCCTACGAGGAGCTGGTGGAGACCGAGGGCCGACCGCGGCTGCGGGCCTGGCTGGACCGGCTGCAGACCGAGGGCTGGCTGGAGGCGGCCGTGGTCTACGGCTACTACCCGGCCAACTCCAAGGGCGACGACCTGATCGTCTTCCACGAGGACGGCACCGAGCGGACCCGCTTCACCTTCCCCCGCCAGCGCCGCGGCCGCCGGCTCTGCCTGGCGGACTTCTTCCGCCCGGAGGAGTCCGGCGTGCGGGACGTGGTCGGCCTGCAGGTGGTCACCATGGGCAACCGGATCTCGGAGGCGGCCAACGAGCTGTTCGCCGGGAACTCCTACCGCGACTACCTGGAGCTGCACGGCCTGTCGGTGCAGCTGGCCGAGGCGCTGGCCGAGTTCTGGCACGCCCGGGTCCGCTACGAGCTGGGCTTCTCCGGCGAGGACCCGCAGGACGTCAAGGACATGTTCGCGCTCAAGTACCGTGGCGCCCGCTTCTCGCTCGGCTACGGCGCCTGCCCCGAACTGGAGGACCGCGCCAAGATCGCCGAGCTGCTGAAGCCCGAGCGGATCGGCGTGGTGCTCTCCGAGGAGTTCCAGCTGCACCCGGAGCAGTCCACCGACGCGATCGTCATCCACCACCCGGAGGCGAAGTACTTCAACGCGCGGTAATCCAGACGTCCCTCTCCGTTCGCTCTTTTCCGGCGAACCGGGCGTATCCTTGATGATCCTGAACGGGCCGGTCCGCTCACCAGCGGGCCGGCCTGTGCCATCCCCGAGGGACGCCAGGGACGCTCCGCGGGGTACCCGACGGAAGGACCCACCCATGACCGCCAGCTCCACCGCCGCCCTGGCGCTCGACCACGGGGACGACCGCGGCCTGCAGGCGGTGCTGCTGGACATGGACGGCACGCTGGTGGACACCGAGGACTTCTGGTGGCAGGCCGAGGTCACGCTCTTCGCCGAGCTGGGCCACCAGCTGGACGAGCGGGACCGCGCCCATGTGGTCGGCGGCCCGATGACCCGGGTGATGGACTACCTGGTCGCCCGGACCGCGGTGGACATCGCCCCGGCCGACCTGGGGGTGCTGGTCAACCAGCGCTTCGTCGACCTGCTGGCCGGCGGCGTGCCGCTGATGCCGGGCGCCGAACGGTTGCTCAACACCCTTGCCGCGCATGGCATCCCGGCCGCCCTGGTGTCCGCCTCGCACCGGCACGTGATCGACATCGTGCTGCGCTCGCTGGGCGCCGAGCGCTTCGCCTTCACCATCGGTGGGGACGAGGTGCCGCGCACCAAGCCGTTCCCGGACCCGTACCTGGAGGCGGCCCGCCGGCTGGGCGCGGAGCCGGCCCGCTGCGTGGTCATCGAGGACACCCCGACCGGGGTGCGGGCGGGCGAGGCGGCCGGCTGCCCGGTGATCGCGGTGCCCTCGGTGGCGCCGGTCGAGTCGGGCCCGGGGCGGCTGGTGCTGCCCTCGCTGGAGCAGGTGGACCTCGATCTGCTGCGCTCGCTGGTCGCCTCGAGGGTGTGAACGGGCTCGGGGGCGAGCCCAGTCGGATGTGATTGTCATCTCATTGCGGCCGACGACTACTCGCGGGTAAGGGTCTTGACGGGTACGCCGGCGGCGGTCGCCCGGGGAGAAAACGGGCATTGACTGACAACTCGTCGAGCGCGCCGTGGTGCCCCGAACCACCGTGTCCCAAACGTCATCTGCGCGGGTATCGGTCGTGCGTGTTCGATATGGCACGCTACTCGGGTTCGTGCCACCGAGAAGGACGCTCCCGTGAAGACTTCAGCTGAACGCCTGGTAGTACTCGGCTGTGCCGGTCTGGTCGCCGTGACGGTGGCCGGCTGCGGATCGGTCACCGACGCCGTCAAGGGGGACAGCGGCGGCAAGTCGATCACCATGGGCACCCGGGGCCTCACCAGTGTGCTGGACCCGGCCGGCGCCTACGACTCCGGCGCGTGGCTGCTGCTGCACAACACCTACCAGTCGCTGCTCGCCTTCCCCGCCGCCGCCAGCACCCCGGCCCCGGACGCCGCGCAGTCCTGCGAGTTCACCAACGGCGACGCCACCCAGTACCACTGCGTGCTCCGCCCCGGTCAGAAGTTCTCCAACGGCCATCCGCTCACCGCCGCCGATGTCGTGTACTCGATCGAGCGCACCAAGAAGATCAAGGACCCGAACGGTCCGTCCGGCCTGCTGGACACGATCAAGTCGGTTGAGGCCAAGGGCGACAACGAGGTGGTCTTCCAGCTGTCCACGGCCGACGCGACCCTGCCGGCCAAGCTGGCGACCCCGGCCGGCGCCATCGTGGACCACCAGGTCTACCCCGCCGACAAGCTGCTCGACAACGACAAGATCGTCGGTTCCGGCCCGTACAAGTTCGACTCGATCGAGACCATGACCCCCGAAGGCGGCGGCGCCAAGGTCCTCGCCAAGGTCGTCCTGACCCCCAACGACAAGTACACCGGTGACGCCAAGCTGCAGAACAGCAAGTTCACCGTGCGGTACTTCGACAAGCCCAGCGACCTGAAGGACGCGCTGGACAAGGGTGGCGTCGACCTCACCGACAACAGCCTGGACCCCAACACCGCGGCTCAGCTCCTCGCCGACCAGCAGGGCGGCAAGACCGACCTCAACGTCGTCGAGGGCGAGAGCTCCGACACCACCTCCATCGCCTTCAACACCAAGGACGCGACCACCGGCAACGTCGCCGTCCGTCAGGCCGCGGCCCAGCTGATCGACCGGAAGGCGCTCGCCCGCGACGTCTTCGCGCGTACCGTCCAGCCGCTGTACTCGATGGTCCCGACCGGCGTCACCGGCCACAACACCGCCTTCTACGACAAGTACGGCGACCAGGACGTCAGCAAGGCCAAGGCGTACCTCACCGCCGCCAAGGTTCCCCTTCCGGTCAAGTTCACCCTCACCTCGGGTCGCTCGCGCACCGGCAACGCCGAGATCGACACGCTGAAGAAGCAACTGGAGGCCGGCGGCCTCTTCCAGGTGACGGCCCAGGTGGAGTCCGACCCGGCCGCCTACCAGAAGGGCTTCAACGAGGGCAAGTACCAGGCGTACCTCATCGGCTGGTCCGCGGACTACCCGGACCCGGACAACTTCATCGGGCCGCTGGTCACCGACGGCAGCATCTTCCACACCGGCTGGGACGACCAGCGGATCAGCCAGAAGCTGCTTCCGGAGGGGCTCAAGCAGGCCGACCGCAGTGCCGCGGCCGCGACCTACAACCAGGTCCAGACCATCCTCGTCGACAACGTGCCGATGGTCCCGCTGTTCCAGAACAAGGCCTTCTACGTCGCGAAGTCGTACGTCACCGGCGTCGAGTCGACCGTCGACGCCACCGGCGTGTTCCGCTTCTGGGACATCGGGCGCACCAGCAAGTAGTGCGCCCCGCACGGCGGCCCGTTCGTTTCCCCCGCCTCGACGGGGGAAACGAACGGGCCGCCGTCGCGTTTCCGCTTCGGACTACAGCGTGCCCGGCCGCACGAGCCCGCTCTCGTAGGCGTACACCGCCGCCTGCACCCGGTCGCGCAGCTGAAGCTTGGTCAGCACATGGCCGACGTGGGTCTTCACCGTCGTCTCGCTGACGAACAGCTCCGCCGCGATCTCCGCGTTCGACAGCCCGCGCGCCACCAGCTTCAACACCTCCAACTCCCGCTCGGTCAGCGCGCTCAGCGCCTGCGGCGGCGCCTCGTCGCCCGACGGCAGCTTGGTGGCGTACATGTCCAGCAGCCGGCGGGTGATGCTCGGCGCCAGCATCGCGGCGCCGTCCGCGACCACCCGGATCGCCTGCACCAGCTCCTCCGCCGGGACGTCCTTCAGCAGGAAGCCGCTGGCGCCCGCGCGCAGCGCCTCCACCACGTACTCGTCCAGGTCGAAGGTGGTCAGCACCAGCACCTTGGCCGGGCCGTCCCGACCCGGACCGGCGATCCGGCGGGTCGCCTCGACGCCGTCCATCCGCGGCATCCGGATGTCCATCAGCACCACGTCGGGCTGCAGCGCCCGCACCTGGTCCAGCGCCTGCTGACCGTCGCCGGCCTCCCCGACCACCACCAGGTCGGACTCGGCCTCCAGGATCATCCGGAAACCGGTGCGCAGCAGCGGCTGGTCGTCGACCAGCAGCACTCGGATCGTCACTAGGACTCCTTGCTCATCGGATCCCCCGTGGGATCGTTCTCATCCGACGTACGTGCCAGCGGCAGCGGGTACGGCGGCGGGGTGCCGCCGAACTCCGGGCAGCTGGCCTGGTGGTCGCACCAGTCGCAGAGGCGGTTGCGGGTGGCCGGGAAGTCCCCGGTGGCCACCGCGTGGCTGATCCGCTCCCACAGCGCCTGCAGCTTGCGCTCCACCGCGAGCAGGTCGGCCTGGTCCGGGTCGTAGCTGACCACGTCCCCGCCCCCGCCGAGGTAGACCAGCTGGAGACGCTTGGGGATCACACCCTTCCAGCGCCACACCACCAGTGCGTAGAACTTCATCTGGAACATCGCCTTGCCCTCGAAGTCCCGCGAGGGCGCCCGGCCGGTCTTGTAGTCCACCAGCCGGACCTCACCGGTCGGGGCGACGTCCACCCGGTCGATGTAGCCGCGCAGCAGCAGCCCCGACTCCAGGGCCGTCTCCACGTAGAGCTCGCGCTCCACCGGGTGCAGCCGGGTCGGGTCCTCCAGCCGGAACCACTGGCCGACCAGCTTCTCGGCGTCCGCCAGCCAGCGGGTGAGCGCCGCGCCGTCCGGGTCCTCCGGGAACAGCGAGCCCAGCTCCGGGCGCTCGCCCAGCAGCCGCTCCCACTGCGGGCGCAGCAGGCCCAGCGCCCGCTCCGGCGTCCGCTCGGCCGCCGGGCTGTCGAACAGCCGCTCAAGCACCGCGTGCACCAGCGTGCCCCGGGTCGCCGCCGCGCTCGGCGGCTCCGGCAGCCGGTCGATCACCCGCAGCCGGTACAGCAGGGGACAGGTGAGGAAGTCCCCCGCGCGGGACGGGGACAGCCCGGTCGGGGGCGCCGCCGGGCGCGCCGGGGCTTCGGCGGCACTGCTGGTGTCGGTCTGCTGCATGCCCACGACCCTATTGCCCTTTGCTGTCATCCCGCTGCCACCGTGCTGCCACACCCGCCGACACGGTGTCCGCCGGGGTCGCTCCGGTGCCGGTCCAGTGGGTATGAAGGCTGACAGAGGGGCGCGCGGCGCCGGAGGGCCGAGATCACGTAGCGTGGGCGCACCGGGGGCACGACGGTGGGATTACCGAAGGGAACACGGTGAGCGACAGCAGGGGGCAGCAGACTTCCGACCAGCCACCGCAGGACGGCGGACGCCCGGGCGGGCAGCCGCCGGAGCGCGGCGGCGGTCTCCTGATGGGGCGCCCCTTCGGCGTGCCCGTCTACGTCACCCCCTCCTGGTTCGTCATCGCCGCTCTGATCACCTGGGTGTTCGGCGGCCAGCTCGGCGACGTCCTGCCCGAGCTCGGCAGCGGCGTCCGCTACCTGCTCGCCTTCTTCTTCGCGGTCGCGTTCTACGCCTCCGTGCTGGTGCACGAGCTGGCCCACACCCTGGTCGCGCTGCGCTACCGGCTCGGGGTGCGGCGGATCCAGCTGCAGTTCTTCGGTGGCGTCTCCGAGATCGAGAACGAGGCCGAGACGCCCTGGCGGGAGTTCTGGCTGGCGTTCGTCGGCCCGCTTCTCTCGCTGGTCCTCGGCGGGGTCTTCTACCTCGTGCTGCGCGCCGTCGAGCTGTCCACCGTGCCCGGGGTGCTGCTCACCGGCCTGATGGTCTCCAATCTGGTGGTCGCGGCCTTCAACCTGCTGCCCGGGCTGCCGCTGGACGGCGGCCGGATGCTACGCGCCGTGGTCTGGGCGGTCAGCGGCAGGCCGATGACCGGCACGGTGGCCGCCGCCTGGGTCGGCCGGGTGCTGGCGATCGTCGTGCTGGTCGGCCTGCCGCTGGTCAGCGCCTCCGGCGGGGCCGAGCGCACCACCACCGACACCCTGGTGGACGCGGTGCTGGCCGCCGTGCTGGCCGCGATCATCTGGAACGGCGCCACCGGCAGCCTGCGCAACGCCCGGCTCAAGGAGGTGCTGCCCGAGCTGCGGCTGCGCGACTTCGCCCGCCGGGCCGTCGAGGTCAGCGCCGACACCCCGCTCGGTGAGGCGATGCGCCGCGCCCGGGAGGCCCAGGCCGGCGCGGTGGTCGTGGTGGACGGCCGGGGCGAGCCGATCGCCATCGTCCGCGAGTCCGCGGTACGGGCCGTACCCGAGCACCGCCGCCCGTGGGTGGCCGTCGGCCCGCTCGCCCGTGACCTCGAACCCGGACTGCGGCTGGACGCCGACCTGCGCGGCGAGGCGCTGCTTCGGGCCGTCCAGGCCACCCCGGCGGGGGAGTACCTGGTGGTCGAGGCGGACGGCCGGGTGTACGGCGTTGCCGCGCTCACGGACATCGAGCAGCGCCTGACCGCGGCCGTCACCGGCCGCTGACTCGTACCCTGCTCGGGGCCCGGTGAGGCGGGACGGTCCGCTTCCCTTAGGATTGGGCGCATGTCCGAACCGACCGGTGCCGCCCGCCGACGCGGGCCCTTCCAGGTCGGGGACCAGGTCCAGCTGACCGACCCCAAGGGTCGCCACTACACGTTCACGCTCCAGGCCGGGAACCAGTTCCACACCCACAAGGGTGCGTTCCCCCACGACGAGCTGATCGGCGCCTCCGAGGGCACGGTCGTGCGCACCACGGGGAACGTCCCGTACCTCGCGCTGCGCCCCCTGCTCCCCGACTACGTCCTGTCCATGCCGCGCGGCGCCGCCGTGATCTACCCCAAGGACGCGGGGCAGATCCTGGCGATGGCCGACATCTTCGCCGGCGCCCGCGTCGTCGAGGCCGGCGTCGGCTCCGGCGCGCTCAGCATGTACCTGCTGCGCGCCGTCGGCGAGCAGGGCATGCTGGCCTCCTACGAGCGCCGCCAGGACTTCGCGGACATCGCCCAGGGCAATGTCGAGCGCTACTTCGGCGGCCCGCACCCGGCGTGGAAGCTGACCGTCGGCGACCTCCAGGACAACCTGGTCGAGACCGACGTCGACCGCATCATCCTGGACATGCTGGCCCCCTGGGAGTGCCTGGACGTCGCCTCCAAGGCGCTCGTCCCCGGCGGCCTCATCTGCTGCTACGTGGCCACCACCACGCAGATGTCGCGGACCGTCGAGGCGCTGCGCGAGCACGGCACCTTCACCGAGCCGCAGGCCTGGGAGACCATGGTCCGCACCTGGCACCTGGAGGGCCTGGCCGTCCGCCCGGACCACCGGATGATCGGCCACACCGGATTCCTGCTCACCGCCCGCCGCCTCGCGGACGGCGTCGAGCCGCCGCTGCGCCGCCGCCGCCCGGCCAAGGGCGCGTACGGCGAGGACTACGACAACGGGGCGCCCGAGCCGAGCCTGCAGGAGCGCGCCGCGGCCCGCAAGGCCGCCCGTGACGCCGAGTCCGAGCAGCCCGACCTGGGCTGAGTCCGTACCTGAGAGAAGGGGCGGTGCGAGCGTCCGGCTCGCGCCGCCCCTTCCTTGTCCGGCCGGCGCGCCCTTCGACTCCCCGGCCGACAGTCCGTGGGCACCGTGTGGGACGATGCTCGCTCACGCAGACCAGCTCCTGGAGCTCTGGAGGGGACGCCTGGTGGAGACCGCGGTCGGGACGACGGCGACGGCTGGACAGCAGACACCGCGGGGCCGCACCCGGCCCGGTCGCGCGCGCACCGCCCCCTGGCACTGGGCCCTCGCCCTGGCAAGCTGCGGCGCGGTGGTGGCCGCAGCCCTCGCCGCCTCCCCGGCGACCGGCGCCCCGGTGCCCGCCCGCGGCGGTACGCCCAAGGCCCTCGCCGCGAGTGCCGTCCCCGACCCGGCCAAGGCCCAACTGCCGCTGGACTGCGGCCCGTTCCCGGTCAAGACGGTGCTCAGCGTGCCTGCGGAGCTCGGTGACGGCCGGCCGGGCACGGTCGTCGCCGCGCACTGCGCCACCGAGACCGGCACCCCGCCGGACTCCGTCTACCTGCTCGGCTTCGGTGCCGGCGAGCGCCCGGTGGTGGTCGCCACCCTGCTGACCGAGCGCGAGAACCTCACCCTGAGCCGGCTCGCGGTGCGCTCCGACGGCGCCATCACCGGCCACGCGCAGGGGTATTCGAGCGATGACGTGCCGCGCTTCCGGCCAGACATCTCACTCGCCCTCACCTGGACGCGCAAGGGCGGCGGCTGGGAACGCTCCCAGACCGCCGCCCCGGTCAGCCAGATCTGACGCCCGGCCTGTACAGGGCCCTACGACCTCACTCCGCGTCCGGGCCGTACACCTCGACCCGGTCGGCGACCCGGCGCACGTGGATGCAGTCGCCGGGGCACTCCTTCGCCGAGTCCACCACGTCCTGAAGGAGCGTCAGCGGCACCGGGGCGGTCTCCCCGGGCTGCTGGCGCAACTCCTCGTCCGGGCCCTTCACGTACGCCAGTCCGTCGATGTCCAGCTCGAAGACCTCGGGCGCGTACTGGGCGCAGATGCCGTCGCCGGTGCACAGATCCTGGTCGATCCACACCTCCAGCTCCTCGGTCGCCGCCGTCTGCTCGGTCACCGACATGGTCCCCTGCCGTTTCTGTCCCGGGTCGCCCCTATTCCTGGAGCAATCCCGCCATTCGTACAACGATCGGACCCCGCACTGCGGTCGCGATCGGATATCACTTCGCTCGACGATACATCTGGCCCGCTTTGAGAGGTGCGCGCTGGGTATCCCCTTAGCAGAGGGGAAGCACGCTGGGGCGAAGATCGGACACGCCCGTTCCATCTTTCTTGATCTAGGGGTTTACGGACCCCTGGTCCCAGGTAGGGTCTGGAAGCGTCCAGCTCCCCGGAGGAGGTGAGGACCGTGGCAGCCCACGATGACGACTACAACCGCAGCACCGGCAGGCCCGCTCGTGGTTCCGACGAGGCCGCTCAGGTCTCGTACCTTGAGCAGGAAATCGCCGTCCTGCGCCGCAAGCTCGCCGACTCGCCGCGCAATTCGAGAATCCTCGAAGAGCGGATCGTCGAGCTCCAGACCAACCTGGCCGGCGTGACCGCCCAGAACGAACGGCTCGCCTCCACCCTGCGCGAGGCCCGCGACCAGATCGTGGCCCTCAAAGAGGAAGTGGACCGGCTGGCACAGCCCCCGGCCGGCTTCGGCACCTTCCTCGAGGCGAACGAGGACGACACCGCCGACATCTTCACCGGCGGGCGCAAGCTCCGCGTCAACGTCAGCCCCAACGTCGCCCTGGACGAGCTGCGGCGCGGCCAGGAAGTGATGCTCAACGAGGCCCTCAACATCGTGGACGCGATGGCCTTCGAGCGCATCGGCGAGATCGTCACCCTCAAGGAGATCCTGGAGGACGGCGAGCGGGCCCTGGTCCTCGGCCACACCGACGAGGAGCGCGTGGTGCGCCTCGCGGAACCGCTGCGCGGGGCCACCGTTCGGGCGGGGGACGCCCTGCTGCTGGAGCCGCGATCCGGCTACGTGTACGAGGTCGTGCCGAAGGCCGAGGTCGAGGAGCTGGTCCTCGAGGAGGTCCCGGACATCGACTACTGCCAGATCGGCGGCCTGAGCAACCAGATCGAGCTGATCCGTGACGCGGTCGAGCTGCCCTACCTGCACGCCGACCTCTTCAAGGAGTACGAGCTGCGCCCGCCCAAGGGCGTGCTGCTCTACGGCCCGCCCGGCTGCGGCAAGACGCTGATCGCCAAGGCGGTCGCCAACTCGCTGGCCAAGAAGGTCGCCGAGGTGACCGGCCGCCCCCAGGGGAAGAGCTACTTCCTCAACATCAAGGGCCCCGAGCTGCTCAACAAGTACGTGGGCGAGACCGAGCGGCAGATCCGCCTGGTCTTCCAGCGGGCCCGGGAGAAGGCGGGCGAGGGCACGCCCGTCATCGTCTTCTTCGACGAGATGGAGTCGCTGTTCCGCACCCGCGGTTCGGGTGTCAGCTCGGACGTGGAGAACACCATCGTCCCGCAGCTGCTCGCCGAGATCGACGGCGTGGAGGGGCTCGAGAACGTCATCGTCATCGGCGCCTCGAACCGCGAGGACATGATCGACCCGGCGATCCTGCGGCCCGGCCGCCTGGACGTCAAGATCAAGATCGAGCGCCCGGACGCCGAGGCCGCGAAGGACATCTTCTCCAAGTACCTCAAGGACTCGCTGCCGTTCCACCCGGACGACCTCAAGGAGCACGACGGCTCCGTCGAGGCCACGGTGGCGGCGATGATCCAGTCGGTCGTGGAGCGGATGTACTCCGAGACCGAGGACAACCGCTTCCTGGAGGTCACCTACGCGAACGGTGACAAGGAGGTCCTCTACTTCAAGGACTTCAACTCCGGCGCGATGATCCAGAACATCGTCGACCGCGCGAAGAAGATGGCCATCAAGGACTTCCTCGACCACGGTCAGCGGGGTCTGCGCGTCTCCCACCTGCTCGCCGCCTGCGTGGACGAGTTTAAGGAGAACGAGGACCTGCCCAACACCACCAACCCGGACGACTGGGCCCGCATCTCCGGCAAGAAGGGCGAGCGGATCGTCTTCATCCGCACGCTGGTCACCGGCAAGCAGGGCGCCGAGTCCGGCCGCTCCATCGACACTGTCGCCAACACGGGGCAGTACCTGTAAACACGCGGTTACCCGGGCCGACAGCGGTCCCCGGAGCTGTACGCACACCGTCCGGCTGTGGCGCCTCGCGGCCCCGCAGCCGGACGGCGCGTCTCGGGGCCCGCCGGTCGGCGCCGGGTTCTAGGCTCGACCCACCGTCCGCGGGCAGATCGCCGGCGTCGGTGTTGTTCAGCGGTACGTCAGCGTGTTCCGTCCGTCGGGGGCGGTGCACCGGGCAAGGAGGGCCGCATGACCGTACGGCGCGTGATGGGCATCGAGACCGAGTACGGGATCTCCGTGCCCGGGCACCCCAACGCCAACGCCATGCTCACCTCGTCCCAGATCGTCAACGCGTACGCGGCGGCGATGCACCGGGCACGGCGGGCCCGCTGGGACTTCGAGGAGGAGAACCCGCTGCGCGACGCGCGGGGCTTCGACCTCGCGCGCGAGGTGGCGGACGCCAGCCAGCTGACCGACGAGGACATCGGCCTCGCCAACGTGATCCTCACCAACGGGGCCCGTTTCTACGTGGACCACGCGCACCCCGAGTACAGCTCGCCCGAGGTGACCAACCCACGCGACGGCGTGCTGTGGGACAAGGCCGGCGAGCGGATCATGGCCGCCGCCGCGCAGCGCGCGCTGGAACTGCCCAACGGCCAGAACATCCACCTGTACAAGAACAACACCGACAACAAGGGCGCCTCCTACGGCACCCACGAGAACTACCTGATGAAGCGGGCGACGCCGTTCGCCGACATCGTCCGTCACCTCACCCCGTTCTTCGTCTCCCGCCAGGTGGTCACCGGCGCCGGCCGGGTCGGCATCGGCCAGGACGGCTCGGCGAACGGCTTCCAGATCAGTCAGCGGGCGGACTACTTCGAGGTCGAGGTCGGCCTGGAGACCACCCTCAAGCGGCCGATCATCAACACCCGGGACGAACCGCACGCCGACGCCGAGAAGTACCGCAGGCTGCACGTGATCATCGGGGACGCCAACCTCTCCGAGATCTCCACCTACCTCAAGCTGGGCACCACCTCGCTGGTCCTGTCGATGATCGAGGACTCCTTCATCGCCTCCGACCTCGCCGTCGACCAGCCGGTGCGCACCCTGCACCGGGTCTCCCACGACCCGACCCTCAAACACCTGATCACCCTGCGCAACGGGCGCAAGCTCACCGCCGTCCAGCTCCAGCTGGAGTACTTCGAGCTGGCCCGCAAGTACGTCGAGGACCGCTTCGGCACCGACGCCGACGAGCAGACCGTGGACGTGCTGACGCGCTGGGAGGACGTCCTCGGGCGGCTGGAGCGCGACCCGATGTCGCTGTCCAGGCAGCTGGACTGGATCGCCAAGCGGGAGATCCTGGAGGGCTACCGCAGCCGGGACACCCTGGAATGGGACAACCCGCGGCTGCACCTGGTCGACCTCCAGTACAGCGACGTACGGCCCGAGAAGGGCCTCTACAACCGCCTGGTGGCCCGCGGCCGGTTCGATCGGCTGGTCTCCGAGGAGGAGGTCGAGCGGGCCGTCTCCAAGCCCCCGGAGGACACCAGGGCGTATTTCCGCGGCCGTTGCCTGGAACAGTACGCGGACCACGTCGCGGCGGCCTCCTGGGACTCGGTCATCTTCGACCTGCCGGGCCGGGACTCGCTGCAGCGGGTGCCCACGCTGGAGCCGCTGCGCGGCACCCGCAACCACGTCAAGGAGCTGCTGGACCGCTGCCGCACGGCGGAGGACCTGCTCCGGGTCCTGTCCGGCGGGTAACTTTTTGATCACCACGGGTGAACGTCCGCCGAATGGGAATCATCCGGGGTGGCAGCGGGTGTTGGACAGGAAGCGCCACCGGCAAACCGGGAGCGGTAGTCGCGCGTTGTGTATAGGGTCGGTGCCAACCGGCAACGACCGACCGACCAAACCGTGCCAGACGATTCGAGCGGGGTGAGGGAAATGGCGAGCAAGGACACCGGCGGCGGCCAGCAGCGGGCAAACCGTTCCTCCGAGGAGGTCGAGGAGCAGGTCGCGGAAACCGAGAATTCCGACGACCTCAAGGAGCGCCAGGAAAAGCTGAGCGACGACGTCGACGCGGTGCTGGACGAAATCGACGAGGTTCTCGAGTCGAATGCCGAGGATTTCGTCCGGGGATTCGTTCAGAAGGGTGGGCAGTAGTCCGCCCCCGGTATTCGGGAATTCACGGTCGCGACCGTCCGTGGCGGTCGGGCGGTATCGGCCGCCCGGCCGCCCGGCATCGGCCCCTCCACGCGTGGACAGTGATCGTCGGCGGGTAGGGTGCGGGCATCGCGCGCTTCAAGCTACCTGGAAGGAATCGTGTGGAAGCCAACACTCGTGGCACCGGGCGTCTACCGGCTGCCTTCCTGACCCCGGGGTCGTCATCGTTCCTCGACTTCCTCGCCGAGCACCGGCCGGAGCTGATCCCCGGCCGCAACGGGCTCCCCGAGGGCGCCGTGGTCGAGGCCCCGCACGGGACCACGATCGTGGCCGCGGTCTTCGACGGCGGCGTGGTGATCGCCGGTGACCGCCGGGCGACCATGGGCAACGTCATCGCCCAGCGCGACATAGAGAAGGTGTTCCCGGCCGACGAGTACAGCGCGGTCGGCATCGCCGGCACCGCCGGTCTCGCGGTCGAGATGGTCCGGCTGTTCCAGCTGGAGCTGGAGCACTACGAGAAGATCGAGGGCACCACGCTCTCCCTGGAAGGCAAGGCCAACCGGCTCACCAGCATGATCCGGGGCAACCTGGGCATGGCGATGCAGGGCCTCGCGGTCGTGCCGATGTTCGCCGGCTACGACCTGGACCTCGGCCGCGGCCGGATCTTCAACTACGACGTCACCGGCGGGCGCTCCGAGGAGCGCGGCTTCGCCGCCACCGGCTCGGGCTCGGTCTTCGCCCGCGGCTCGATGAAGAAGCTCTACCGCGACGACCTGACGGCCGACCAGGCCGCCACCCTGGTCGTCCAGGCGCTCTACGACGCGGCGGACGACGACTCCGCCACCGGCGGTCCGGACCTGGCGCGGAAGATCTTCCCGATCGTCTCGCTGATCACCGAGGACGGCTTCCGCCGGCTCACCGAGGCGGAGGTCAGCGAAATCGCCGTCGCCGTCACCGGCGAGCGCCTGGCCCGCCCCAACGGTCCGCAGGCCCCGCTGATCTAGCCACCACCTCACAGGAAAGGGACGACCGCCGGTGTCGACACCGTTCTACGTCTCGCCCCAGCAGGCCATGGCGGACCGCGCGGAGTACGCCCGCAAGGGCATCGCGCGCGGCCGCAGCGTGGTCGTGCTCACCTACGCCGACGGCATCGTCTTCGTCGCGGAGAACACCTCCAGGGCCCTCCACAAGGTCTCCGAGATCTACGACAAGATCGCCTTCGCGGCGGTCGGCCGCTACAACGAGTTCGAGAACCTGCGCATCGGCGGCGTCCGCTACGCCGACCTGCGCGGCTACTCCTACGACCGGGCCGACGTCACCGCCCGCGGGCTGGCCAACGTGTACGCCCAGACCCTGGGCACCATCTTCTCCTCGGTCGGCGAGAAGCCGTACGAGGTCGAGCTGATCGTGGCCGAGGTCGGCCGCACCAGCGACAACGACCAGATCTACCGGCTCACGCCGGACGGCTCGGTCGTGGACGAGAAGAACTACGTGGTGGTCGGCGGCAACGCCGACTCGATCGGCAACTACCTGGGCCAGCGCCACCGCACCGGCCTGAGCCTCACCGAAGCGGTGAAGGTGGCCGTGGACTCGCTCGCCCGCGACCCCAATGGTGGCAGCCCACGCACCCTCACCCCGGAACAGCTGGAGGTCGCGGTCCTCGACCGCCAGCGGTTCCAGCAGCGCAAGTTCAAGCGGATCCTGGGCAACCAGCTCGTCCGGCTGCTCGACGGGGACCAGTCCGCCGAGGCGGACGACGAGGAGAACCCGGCGGACACCACGCCGTCGGACGAGTAGTACGGCGGAGTCCCGTACGGCGGCGGCCGCCCGCCGTCGTACGGGACTCCGATGCCCCTGCGGTGGCCTACGAGACCTCGCGGAGGTTGAGAGACCTCCGGACCAGAATGGAGTGCTCGTGACTCCTTCCCAACGGCTAGAGCCGTGGAGCTTCAAGCCGGCCTGACGGCTGGCTCCGGACAAGCCCTGCCCGCTGCCTGACGGCAGGTGATCAGGCTACTACGCTGTGTCGCTCCGCGATGCCAGTTTCAGGATTCGATTCGACCACTGGCTGAGGTCGGTGGTTTCCCTCGAAAGAAGGTGCTCATGGACCGCCGGATTTTCGGGCTGGAGAACGAGTACGGCGTGACCTGCACGTTCCGCGGGCAGCGACGGCTGTCGCCGGACGAGGTGGCGCGGTACCTGTTCCGCCGGGTCGTCTCCTGGGGCCGCAGCAGCAACGTCTTCCTGCGCAACGGCGCCCGGCTCTACCTCGACGTCGGCTCCCACCCCGAGTACGCCACCCCCGAGTGTGACGACGTCGTCGAACTGGTGACGCACGACAAGGCGGGCGAGCGCATCCTTGAAGGACTCCTGGTGGACGCCGAGCGACGGCTGCACGAGGAGGGCATCGCGGGGGACGTCTACCTCTTCAAGAACAACACCGACTCGGCCGGCAACTCCTACGGCTGCCACGAGAACTACCTGGTGGCCCGGCACGGCGAGTTCTCCCGGCTGGCCGACGTGCTGATCCCGTTCCTGGTCACCCGCCAGCTGATCTGCGGCGCGGGCAAGGTGCTGCAGACCCCGCGCGGCGCGGTGTACTGCGTCAGCCAGCGGGCCGAGCACATCTGGGAGGGCGTCAGCTCGGCGACCACCCGCTCCCGTCCGATCATCAACACCCGGGACGAGCCGCACGCGGACGCCGAGCGCTACCGCCGGCTGCACGTGATCGTCGGCGACTCCAACATGTCCGAGACCACCACGCTGCTCAAGGTCGGCTCCACCGACCTGGTGCTGCGGCTGATCGAGGCCGGCGTGGTGATGCGCGACCTCACCCTGGAGAACCCGATCCGGGCGATCCGCGAGGTCAGTCACGACCTCACCGGCACCCACCAGGTGCGCCTGGCCAACGGCCGCGAGGCCAGCGCGCTGGACATCCAGGAGGAGTACTACTCCAAGGCCCTGGAGTTCGCCGACCGCAAGGGCATCAACACCGGCACCGTCGCCCGGGTGCTCGACCTGTGGGGCCGCACCCTGGAGGCCGTGCGCACCGAGCGGCTGGACGGGGTGGCCACCGAGATCGACTGGATCATGAAGTACAAACTCATCGAGCGCTACCGCGAGAAGCACCAGATGAGCATGTCCAACCCGCGGGTGGCCCAGATCGACCTGGCGTACCACGACATCCACCGCCGCCGCGGCCTGTTCTACCTGCTCCAGGGCAAGGGCCAGGCGCAGCGGGTGACCAACGACCTCAAGACCTTCGAGGCCAAGTCCATCCCGCCGCAGACCACCCGGGCCCGGCTGCGCGGGGACTTCATCCGCCGGGCGCAGGAACAGCGCCGGGACTTCACGGTGGACTGGGTGCACCTGAAGCTGAACGACCAGGCGCAGCGCACGGTGCTGTGCAAGGACCCGTTCCGTTCGGTGGACGAGCGGGTGGAGAAGCTGATCGCGGGGATGTAGTGCCCCTGCCCCAGTTCGATCGAAGCTGTGTGATCAAGGTGTCGGCCGGCCCCGGTGGTGTCTACCGGGGCCGGACGCATGCCGGGCATACGCTGTCCGTCGAGTCAGGAGAGCCGACTTCGACCGACAGTTAGGACCACCGTGCGCCGCACCGCCGGTTTGCTTCTCACCCTGCCGTTGCTGCTCGCGGTCGCCTGCAGCAGCTCGACCAAGGCGCCCGGCCCGGCGACGCCGTCCACCGCGACCGCCGCTCCGACGGTGCCCGCGCCGGTCTCCGAGGCCTCGCCGATGCCCACTCTTTCGGGTGGCGGTTTCGGCAGCAAGGCCACCATCACCATCCCCGAGGGGCAGCGGCCCAGCGGCCAGTTCGTGGTGAACACCGTGGTCGAGGGCGACCGGTCGACGGTCAACAAGGGTGACTGGGTGACCGTCAACTACTCGGCGAAGGACTGGACCACCGGCAAGGACCTGCCCAGCTCGTACGACCCGAGCGGCAAGCCGCAGCTCTACCAGGCCGGCAGCGGGCAGCTGGTGCCGGCGCTGGACCAGAGCGTGATCGGCAAGAAGGTGGGAACCCGGCTGCTGGTGGTGGCCCCGCCGGCGGCGGCCTTCGCGGACAAGGGCTCCGGCCAGCTGGGTGTGGGCCCGGGGGACACCGTGGTGTTCCTGCTGGACATCATGGACAGCCTGCCGCCGGACTCCACCCTGAGCGGGAACATGACCGAGCCCGCCGCGACGCTGCCGCAGGTCAAGGACAACGGCAAGGCGCCGGTGACGATCACCGTCCCGGCCGGGCAGGCCGCGCCCACCGACCTGCAGCAGGCGGTGCTGATCAAGGGCGAGGGCAAGCAGGTCAAGAGCGGGCAGACCCTGGTGGTGCAGTACACCGGGGTGCTGTGGAGCAACGGGCAGCAGTTCGACTCCTCCTGGACGCACGGCGGCGCGCAGGCGGTGCAGATCGGCACCGGCAGCGTGATCGAGGGCTGGGACAAGGGCCTGGTCGGGCAGACCGTGGGCAGCCGGGTCCAGCTGGTGGTGCCGCCGGCGCTCGGCTACAAGGACCAGGCGCAGGGTGCGGTGCCGGCGAACTCCACGTTGGTCTTCGTGATCGACATCCTGGAAGCGGTCTAGCGGGCGGTCCCGGGCCTGTCCGGAGGCTCCTGTCGTCAGGCCGCAGCGTCGCGGACCCGGCAAGGATCCTCCGGGCAGGCCCTCGAAGTCACCCGGAGGATTCCGTACGCTTGGGCGGACGCTCGTACAACGACGCGTCCGCCCTCATCCTGAGCTGTCATACTGCCCTCGCACTGTGGCAGGCGCCGCCCGGCGCCGAGGTCCGGGGCGGGCGGTACGGCGGCAGAGGCCGGCGCTCACCACGCCGGGCGCATACCTGGAAGACCTCGTGGCGAGATGGATGGGGAGTCATGACTGAGAAGACGCCGAGCCCGGGCGGGGCCGGCACCGCGGCGAACGACAGCTCTGCGGGTGACCCGGCCGCCTCCCGTTCCGGCGGCCCGGCTGCCGGGGACCGCGAGTCGATCGTCGTTCCCCCGGCGATCCTGGCGCAGCAGGCCGGCTGGGCGCAGCCCGGCGAGAAGTCGCGCGCCGCGGGTGGCACCAAGACGGACGACGCCCCGCAGATCTTCGCCAGCAATGTGCGCAAGTCCGACAGCTCGGAAGCCGGGTACGACGAGAACCCGCCGAGCGTGGGCAAGCTGGGCGTGATCCTCGGCACGGTGCTGGCCGTGCTGCTGGTCGGCAGCGGCATCACGCTCTACATGGTGAACAAGGACGACTCCAAGGACAGTGCCTCGGCCGCCAAGCCGGACGCGGCCAAGACCGCGCCGCCCACGCCGAGCGCCGAGCCGGTGCCGCCGATCAAGGACACCGCCAAGGTGCTGCCGACGATCACCGGTGACTTCGGCAAGAAGGCCGACATCCAGGTGCCGGGCGACAAGTCCGACGGCTCGTTCGTGGTGAAGGTGCTGTCCGAGGGCAGCGGCCCCAAGGTGGACAAGAACTCCTGGACTTCGGTGGACTACACCGCCAAGGACTGGAACACCGGCAAGGACATCCCGAGCTCGTACGACAACAACGGCAAGCCGCAGATCTTCCAGGCCGGCACCGACGCGCTGATCCCGGCGCTGGACCAAGCCGTGATCGGGAAGAAGGCCGGGAGCCGGGTGCTGGTGGTGGCCCCGCCGGCCGCCGCCTTCGGCTCCCAGGGCAAGCCGGACATGTCGATCGGCGCCAAGGACGACCTGATCTTCGTGATCGACATCCGCAACACCAACGCGCCCGACGCGGTGGTGAGCGGCACCGTGACCCCGCCGCCGGCGGACTTCCCGCAGGTCAAGGACAACGGCAAGAAGCCGGCCGAGATCACCCCGGTGGCCGGCGCCAAGGACCCGACCGAGCTGAAGTCCCATGTCCTGATCAAGGGCACCGGGCCGGCGGTGGAGAAGGGTGAGAAGGTCGTCGTCCAGTACACCGGCGCACTGTTCAAGGACGGCAAGATCTTCGACTCCTCGCTCAGCAAGGGCCAGGCGTTCTCCTTCCCGGTCGGCGGCGGCCAGGTCATCCAGGGCTGGGACCAGGGCCTGGTGGGCCAGACCGTCGGTAGCCGGGTCGAGCTGGTGATCCCGGCCTCGCTGGGCTACGGGGACAAGGGCCAGGGCGACATCCCGCCCGGCGCGACCCTGGTCTTCGTGGTGGACATCCTGGACGCCGGTCAGGGCTGATCCACTTTCGGGTGACAATGGTCGACGTGTGACCTTCGGGTCCGGCCGCGTGGCCGGGGCCCAACGGGCGGCGGGCGCCCGTACCGTGGTCCGGGAACGGACCGGGTGCGGGCGCCCGCCGCTTGGTCGTGTAAGCAACGCGAACGTGAGAAGAGGGATTGTGAGCGTCAACCTGAACGAGAAGCCTGAGATCGACTTCCCGATCGGCGATGCCCCGACGGAGCTGCAGAAGCGTGACATCGTCGTGGGCGACGGCGAGGAGGCCAAGCCGGGTCAGATGGTCAGCGTCCGCTACGTCGGCGTGACCTTCGAGACCGGCGAGGAGTTCGACGCGAGCTGGAACCGGAGCCCCAACGAGTTCCGCTTCCCGCTGGGCGGCGGCCGCGTCATCAAGGGCTGGGACCAGGGAGTCGTCGGCATGAAGGTCGGCGGCCGCCGCGAGCTGACCATCCCCTCGCACCTGGCGTACGGCAACCAGTCGCCGACCCCGGCCATCCCGCCGGGCTCGACCCTGATCTTCGTGGTCGACCTGCTGGCCGTCTGAGTCGGCCGTGCCCGTGGGCCGGACCCCTCCGGGGGCCCGGCCCACGGGCATGTTCGGGCCCGAACGGCAGGTCGCGGCGATCAGGCGTGGGGCGCGGCTTTTGCAGTGCGTACCGCTACCGGTACGGTCGGTCCCGCCGGGTGAGGATCGCCCGGTTGGCGCACCCCGCGCGCGGCGCGGCACACCGGAAGGGTCAGCGATGGCGATCGCCAAGGCAGAGCGGCTGATGAATCTCGCCCTGTGCCTGATGAACACCAGACGTCCGCTCTCCAAGAAGGAGCTGCGGGAATCCATCGAGGCGTACCGCGAGGCCTGGCAGAACAGCAGTGAGGACGCCTTCAACCGGATGTTCGAGCGGGACAAGGACGACCTGCGCGAGCTCGGCCTGGTGATCGACGTCGACGAGAGCGCCCTGGACGGCGAGCTCGGCTACCTCGCCCGTGCCGACCGCAACCGGCTGCCCGAGATCGCGCTGGACGCCGAGGAGGCCGCCGCGCTGACCCTGGCCGCCCGGGTCTGGCAGCAGGCCAAGATGTCCGGCGCGGCCAGCGGAGCGCTGCAGAAGCTGCGCGCGGCCGGGGTGCCGTTCAGCGAGGCCGAGGGCCGTACCGCCCTGGAGCCGCGCATCCCGGCCCGGGAGGCCGCGTTCGAGCCGCTGCTCACCGCCGCCCGGGACCGCCGCCCGGTGACCTTCGAGTACCGCAAGGCCGGGGCCGCCGTCGTCGAGCAGCGCAGCGTCGAGCCGTGGGCGCTGGAGTGCTGGCGCGGGCACTGGTACCTGGCCGGCTACGACCGCGACCGGGGCGACGCCCGGGTGTTCCGGCTCAGCCGGATCACGGGCAAGGTGAAGGCGAGGAACGGGGCTTTCCTCGGAACGGTGCCCGAGCACGTCGACGTGCGGGCCACCGTGGCCAAGTTCGCCGGGGAGGGCGCCACCGCCACCGCGACCGTCCGGGTCCGCCGGGGCGCCGGCTTCCCGCTGCGCACCAAGGCGCTGAGCAGCTCCCGGGTCGACGAGGGCTGGGACGAGCTGGAGATCCCGTACGGCAACGGGCTGGGCGCCGACCTCGCCGAGTTCGGGCCGGACGTGCTGGTACTCGGGCCGGAGGAGCTGCGGGCGGATGTGATCGACCGGCTGCGGGCGGTCGCGGGGCTGGACTCGGAGGATGTGCGGGCATGAGCAATGCGATCGACCAGACGCGACGGATGCTGTCGCTGGTCACCTACCTGCGCGAGCGGCCGGGGGCCGAGGTCGCCGAGGTGGCCCGGGCCTTCGGGATCAGCGAGCGCGAGCTGATCGGGGACCTCAACGTGCTGCCGATGTGCGGCACCAGCTTCCGCGGCGGTGACCTGCTCGACATCGACACCGACGGCGAGCGGATCTGGTGGCACAACGTCGACGACGTGGCCCAGCCGCTGCGGCTGGCCGCGGACGAGGCCACCGCGCTGCTGGTGGCCGCCCGCGCGGTGGCGGGGCTGCCGGGCCTGCGGGCCGGCGACCGGGAGGCGCTCACCCGGGCCGTCGCCAAGATCGAGAACGCCGCCGGGGAGAGCGCCGAGGGCAGCGCCCGGGTCGGCGTGACCTTCGAGGCCGAGAGCCACGTCTTCGCCGACATCGACCGCGCGCTCAGCGAGGGCCGCCGGCTCTGGCTGCGGTACTACTCGCACGGGCGCGGCGGGATGACCGAGCGCGAGGTCGACCCGATCCGGCTGCTCACCGAGGGCCACACCTACCTCGAAGCCTGGTGCCGCACCTCCGAGGACCACCGCATGTTCCGGCTGGACCGGGTCGCCGAGATCCGCGTCCTGGACGTCCCGGCCGACCCGCCCCGGCGCGAGCCGCGCGACCTGAGCGGCGGGCTGGTCAACCCGGCGGCCGACGACCCCGAGGTCGTGGTGGAGGTCTCCTCCGGCGGGCGCTGGGTGGCCGAGTACTACACCCACGACCGGGCCGAGGAACTGCCCGACGGCGGGCTGCGGATCACGCTGCGCAGCGCCGACCCCTCCCAGCTGCGCCCGCTGGCGCTGCGGCTGGGCCGGGACGGCCGGATCGTCTTGCCGTCCGAGCTGGCCGAGCAGGCGCGCTCGGCCGCGCGGGAGGCGCTGGCCGCCTACGGGGAGGGGCGGGTCTGAGCGGTGGAGCCCGGGACCAGATTCAAGGTGTACTGCTCGGAGTGCCGGGAGAAGGTGGAGCTCCCCGCCGAGGAGTTCCGGCTGACCCTCGGTCGGACCACGGCGCAGGCGCACTACAGCTTCGGCTGCCCGCTCTGCGGGGCGGCGGTGCGCAAGCCGGCCGGGGAGAAGATCGTCGAGGCGCTCACCGGGGCGGGGGTCCGCACCATGCGGCTCGTCCCGGCGGAGGGGTGACGCTCACCTGGCGATAGGGTGGGGCGCATGTCCTGGATGCTCGTCGCCGCCGTCCTGCTCGCCACCGCGGGCCTGCTGGTCCTCGGGGTCCTCGCGATCCGGCTCTGGACGGACGTTCGGGCGCTGGCCAAGGGCGTGGACGCGGCCTCGCGGGCGCTGGCCGAGGCGGCGGGGGAGCTCGCCTCGGCGGTGCCGAGCCGCTAGCCGCCCGGGCCGGACCGGGTAGCACGGCTGGGCCGTCGGCAGTACGGGGGCTGCTGTACGGAGGTAGGGGCGGGTTACGCTCTCAGGAGGCTCCTGAACTGCGAACCGGGGGCCGCTGTCCTGTTCGGACGGCCGTCGTCGGGGCGTCATCCGCAGCGGTTACCATCCGCGGCGGGCGGCCTGTCGGGCCGCGGAGGCTGAAGGTGGTCGACACATGCGCTTGTCGGTGACCGCGATCGTGGTGATCGTGGTGTTCGCCATCGTGCTGTTCGGATCCAAGCGGCTGCCCGATCTGGCGCGTTCGCTGGGGCAGTCGCTGCGGATCCTGAAGAGCGAGACCAGGGCGATGCGCTCGGACAGCGCCTCGGACGGGAGCGCACCGGCGGCCGCGCCGCGGGTCGACGGTCCGGCTCAGTCGTCGGCCAAGACCATCCAGGCGGCTCCGGGCGCGTCGGCCACGGCCCGCCCGGTCGCCGGGCCGAGCGCCGGGCCGTCCGCGCCCGACGGCGACCGCCCGCACTGAGCGCGGCGCACGTGACGTGCCCGACGCACGTGGTGCAGGCGATGCACGCGACCATGGAGGCCCGTCGACCGGCGGGCCTCGACGCACGAGTTGAGGACCGGGGTTGAGCAAGCTCTCCAAGGCGCCGCAGAAGGCGCCCAAGGATCCTGAGGGGCGGATGGCCCTCGCCGACCACCTGCGGGAACTGCGCAACCGCGTGGTCAAGTCGGTCCTGGCGATCGTGCTGTTCGCGGTCATCGCGGCGATCTACCACAAGCAGATCGAGCACTTCCTGCTCCAGCCGCTGCCGCAGTGCGACAAGCAGGACGCGGGCAACTACCACGGGCGCTGCGCCCAGGTGTCCAACATCGGCCTCACCGCCGGTTTCAACTGGATGCTGAAGGTCGCGCTGACCGCGGGCGTGGTGGCGGCCGTCCCGGTCTGGCTGTACCAGGTGTGGGCCTTCGTGGCGCCCGGTCTGCACAAGCACGAGAAGAAGTACGCGATCGTCTTCATGGCCTGCGGCGCCCCGCTGTTCCTGGCGGGTGTGGCCTGCGCGATCATGGTGATGCCGACCATGGTCGAGATGCTGATCTCGTTCACCCCGAACGAGACCATGCCGATCCTGCCGCCCGAGGACTACTTCGACGTCGCCACCCGGATGGTGCTGGTCTTCGGCCTGGCCTTCGAGTTCCCGCTGCTGCTGGTGATGCTCAACATGGTCGGCATCGTGACCGGCAAGCGGCTGCTCAGCTGGTGGCGCGGGATGGTCATGGCCATCACCGTGTTCGCCGCGTTCGCGACCCCGGGCGCCGACCCGGTCAGCATGCTGCTGCTGTCGGCGCCGATCTGGGCGCTGTACTTCCTGGCGGTGGCCATCGCGCTGCTCAACGACCGGCGCAAGCGGCGCAACAACCCGGACGCCGACCTGGACGACGAGGAGGCCTCGCACCTGGACCTCACGGTGCAGGAGGTCGACGGCGCGGAGTCGGTGAGCGCCTCGGCGGCGCCGACGGCCAGTGCCGCGCCGGTGCCGGCCTCGCACCGGGAGCAGATGGACGACATCACCTGAGCTGACAGGTCTTCGTGAGGCCCCGGCCGCCGCTTCCCGCGGAGGGCCGGGGCCTTTCGCCGTCCTGTCGCGCGGAGCGGTCTTGGCACTGTTGATGGCATGTGACATATTACTGGCGTGCTGAAGACCCAGAGACCTCCCCTGGACGTCGTCGTGGTCGGCGCCGGAGTCGTCGGCGCCGCCTGCGCCTACTACGCCGCCCGCGCCGGGCTCGCCGTCGCCGTCGTCGACCGCGGGCCGGTCGCCGGAGGCACCACCGGGGCGGGCGAGGGCAACGTGCTGATCTCCGACAAGGAGCCCGGGCCCGAGCTCGACCTCGCCCTGCTCAGCGCCCGGCTCTGGCGGGACCTCGCCGAGGAGCTCGGCCCGGCCGTGGAGTACGAGCCCAAGGGCGGGGTGGTGGTCGCCGCGACGACGGCCGGGCAGGAGGCGCTGCGGGCCTTCGCCACCGGGCAGACGGCGGCCGGGGTGGCCGCCGAGGAGGTCCCCGGCGAGCGGCTGCGCGAGCTGGAGCCGCACCTCGCCCCCGGGCTGGCCGGCGGCTTCCACTACCCGCAGGACGCCCAGGTCCAGCCCGCCCTGGCCGCCGCCCACCTGCTGCGCGAGGCCCGCCGGATGGGCGCTGAGCTGATCACCGGGGAGAGCGTGACGGCGGTGGACCGGGGCCCGGACGGCGCGGTGCGCGGCGTACGGACCGACCGGCGCCGGCTGGCCGCGCCCGCCGTGGTCAATGCGGCCGGCACCTGGGGCGGCGAGCTGGCCGCCCTGGCCGGGGTGCAGCTGCCGGTGATGCCCCGGCGCGGCTTCGTCCTGGTCACCGAGCCGCTGCCGCGGATCGTCCGGCACAAGGTCTACGCCGCCGACTACGTGGCCGACGTCGCCAGCGGCTCGGCCGGGCTGCAGACCTCCGCCGTGGTCGAGGGCACCCCCGGCGGGCCGGTGCTGATCGGGGCCAGCCGGGAGCGGGTGGGCTTCGACCGCACCCTCTCCCAGGAGGTGCTGTGCCGACTGGCCGGCCAGGCCGCGGAGCTGTTCCCGGTGCTCGCGGACGTCGTCGTGATGCGCGTCTACCGGGGCTTCCGTCCGTACCTGCCGGACCACCTGCCCGCCGTCGGGGCGGACCCCCGGGTGCCCGGGCTCTACCACGCCTGCGGGCACGAGGGGGCCGGGATCGGGCTGGCGCCGGCCACCGGGCTGCTGATCAGCGAGCAGCTGACCGGGAAGCAGCCGGAGCTGGACCTCGCGCCGTTCCGTGCGGACCGGTTCCCGGCCGCGTGAGACTCCTTGGAGAAGCTGTGAACCGTCGTCGCCGCACCCCCGCCGGGCTGGTCGAGGCCGAGCCCGGGCCCGCCCACCACATCGAGTTCGACGGGCGGCCGGTCCGCGCCCTGTCCGGGCAGTCGATCGCCGCCGCGCTCTGGGCCGACGGTGTGCTCGCCTGGCGCACCACCCGGGTCGGCGGGCGGCCGCGCGGGGTGTTCTGCGGGATCGGCGCCTGCTTCGACTGCCTGGCCACCGTGAACGGCCGGGCCAACCAGCGCACCTGCCTGTTGCCCGCCGAGCCGGGCACCGTCGTCACCACCCAGGAGGGCCACGGCCGTGCCGACCTCGCAGTCTGACACCCGCTACGACCTCGCGGTGGTCGGGGCCGGGCCAGCCGGGCTGGCCGCCGCCGTCACCGCCGCCGACCTCGGACTGCGCTGCGTCCTGCTGGACGGCGGGCAGACCACCGGCGGGCAGTACTACCGGCACCCGGCGCCCGGCCTGGGCGCGGCCCGGCCGGACCGGCTGCACCACGGGTGGTCGGTCTACACCGGGCTGGCCGCGCGGCTCGCCGCCGCCGAGCGGGCCGAGTTCCGGGGCGGCCACCAGGTCTGGGCGCTGGAGCGGATCGCAGACGGCTTCGCGGTGCACGTCACCCGCGGGCCCGAGGCCTGTGACCGGGACACCGTCCGGGCCCGGTCGGTGCTGCTCGCCACCGGGGCGTACGAGCGGCAGCTGCCCTTCCCCGGCTGGACCCTGCCCGGGGTGGTCACCGCGGGCGGCGCGCAGGCGATGCTCAAGGCCGGGCTGGTACTGCCCGGGAGGCGGATCGTGGTGGCCGGCAGCGGACCGCTGCTGCTCGCGGCGGCCTCCTCGCTGGTCAGCGCCGGGGCGGAGGTCCCCGCGGTGGTCGAGGCGAGTGACTACCTCGGGTACGCCCGGCGCCCCGGCGTGCTGGCGGCCGTCCCCGCCAAGCTGGTCGAGGGCGCCGGGCACGGCAGCGCGCTGCTGCGGCACCGGGTCCGGCTGCGGCGGCGGAGCGCCGTCGTGGAGGTGCACGGGACGGACCGGGTCACCGGCGTCACGGTGGCCCGGCTGGACGTCGACTGGCGGCCGCGGCCCGGCACCGAGCGGCGGATCGACTGTGACGCGCTCGCCGTCGGGCACGGGCTGCTGCCGCAGATCGACCTCGCCACTGAGCTGGGCGCGGACACCGAGACCGGGCCGGACGGGGCGGTCGCGCTGCGGGTGGACGCCGGGCTGGCCACCTCGGTGCCGGGCCTGTGGTCGGCGGGGGAGACCAATGGCGTCGGCGGCGCGGACCTCGCGCTGGCCGAGGGGGAGTTGGCCGCGCACGCGATCGCCGGGGTGCCGCCGGAGCCCGCGCTGCTGCGCCGCCAGGCGCGGCTGCGGGCCTTCGCCGAGCTGATGGCGGGCGCCCACCGGCCGGGGGTCGGCTGGACCGGGTGGCTGCGGCCGGACACCGATGTGTGCCGGTGCGAGGAGGTCCCGGTCGCGCGGGTGCGGGAGGCGGTGGAGGAACTGGGCGCGGGCGATCCGCGGACCGTCAAGCTGCTCACCCGGGCGGGGATGGGCTGGTGCCAGGGGCGGATGTGCGGTCCGGCGGTGGCCTGTCTGTCGGGTGCCGCGGGATCGGGCGCTGTGGGATCGGGTGCTGCGGGTCCGGACCGGCGGCCGCTGGCCTGCCCGGTGCCGCTGTCGCAGCTGGCGGCGGGGGGCTCGGGTCCGGCGCCATCCTCGGCCTCAGCGTCGGATTCGGCCTCGGGTGACGACTGGCCCGTCAGTCCGTAGGTCCGTCGAACGTGCGGGGCGGGGACCCTTGTCTCCGACCTGTTTTCGTTTATAAAATGTCACACCTCACCAAGGAGCTCAACGTGTCCATCACCCAGCACGACACCACCCGTCCCTGGCGCGGCATCATGGTCGCCACCGCGATCCCGCTGCGCCCGGACCTCTCCGTCGACTACGACGCCTACGCCGAGCACGTCCGCTGGCTGATCGAGTCCGGCTGCGACGGCGTCGTCCCCAACGGCTCGCTGGGTGAGTACCAGACGCTCACCGCCGAGGAGCGCGCCCGGGTCGTCGAGGTGGCGATCGAGGCGGCCGGCGACGGCTCCCGGGTCATGCCCGGAGTCGCCGCTTACGGCAGCGCCGAGTCCCGCCGCTGGGCCGAGCAGGCCGCCGAGGCCGGGGCGGGCTCCGTCCTGCTGCTGCCGCCGAACGCCTACCGGGCCGACCACGACTCGGTGCGCGCACACTACGCGGAGGTCGCCAAGGCCGGCCTGCCGATCGTCGCGTACAACAACCCGATCGACACCAAGGTCGACCTGGTGCCGGCACTGCTCGCCCAACTGCACGGCGAGGGCTCGATCGTGGCGGTCAAGGAGTTCAGCGGGGACGTCCGCCGGGCGTACGAACTCGCCGAGCTGGCCCCCGGGTTGGACCTGCTGATCGGGGCCGACGACGTGCTGCTGGAGCTGGCGCTGGCCGGTGCGGTCGGCTGGATCGCCGGGTACCCGAACGCGCTGCCGGAGGCCTCGGTGGCGCTCTACGACGCGGCCGTCAAGCGCGACGTGGAGACCGCGCTGCCGCTGTACAAGTCGCTGCACCCGCTGCTGCGTTGGGACTCCAAGACCGAGTTCGTCCAGGCCATCAAGCTGTCCATGGACATCGCCGGGCGCCCCGGCGGGCCGGTCCGGGCGCCGCGGCAGCCGCTGGTGCCGGAGGTCGAGGCGGCCGTGCGCGCGGCCACCGAGAAGGCTCTGGCCGAGGGGCTCGCGTAGTCCACCGACCTCCGGCCGGCTGCGGCGGCAGCCGGCCTCCATCGACCGACACCCCCATGGGAGTTGTGAGCCATGCGCAGCCGTCACGTGTTCCACGCCGTCGACTCGCACACCGAGGGCATGCCGACCCGGGTGATCACCGGCGGCTTCGGCGTCATCCCCGGCGCCACGATGGCCGAACGCCGGGTGCACTTCCAGCAGCACCTGGACCACTTCCGCACCCTGCTGATGTACGAGCCGCGCGGCCACGCGGCGATGAGCGGCGCCGTCCTGCAGCCGCCGACCCGGCCGGACGCCGACTTCGGGGTGCTCTACATCGAGGTCTCCGGGCTGCTGCCGATGTGCGGGCACGGCACCATCGGGGTGGCCACCGTGCTGGTCGAGACCGGAATGGTGCCGGTGGTCGAGCCGGTCACCACGGTGCGGCTGGACACGCCCGCCGGGCTGGTGATCGCCGAGGTGCGGGTCGAGGACGGCGCCGCCAAGGCGGTGACCATCCGCAACGTGGCCTCGTACTCCGTCGCGCTGGACCGCAAGATCGAGGTGCCCGGCTACGGCACGGTCGGCTACGACCTCGCGTACGGCGGCAACTTCTACGCCATCCTGCCGCTCGCCGAGTTCGGGCTGCCGTTCGAGCGCGAGCACAAGCAGGACATCCTGGACGCCGGCCTCGCGCTGATGGCCGCGATCAACGCGGGCCCCGACCGGCCGGTGCACCCGGAGGACCCTTCCATCCACAGCTGCCACCACGTCCAGCTGCTCGCCCCCGGCTCCACCGCCGAGCACTCCCGGCACGCGATGGCCATCCACCCCGGTTGGTTCGACCGCTCACCCTGCGGCACCGGCACCTCGGCGCGGATGGCGCAGCTGCACGCGCGCGGCGAACTGCCGCTGGGGCGGGACTTCCGCAACGACTCCTTCATCGGGACGACCTTCACCGGGCGGCTGGTCGAGGAGACCGAGGTGGCCGGGCGACCCGCGGTGGTGCCCACCGTCACCGGGCGGGCCTGGATCACCGGCACCGCCCAGTACTTCCTCGACCCGGACGACCCGTTCCCGGCGGGCTTCCTGCTCTGATCCGTTCAACTCATTTGGAAGGGCTGCTGGTTGTGACCATCACCTCGTACAACCCCGCCGATCCGGGCGACCTGGTGGTCGCCGTCGAGGACCCCGGCGCCGAGGCCGTGCGGTCCGCCGTCGGACGCTCCCGGGCCGCGCAGAGCGGCTGGCTCGGGGCCGGGGCGGGCGCCCGGTCGGCGGCGCTGGGACGGATCGCCGAGGCGGTCGAGGCGCACGCGGAGGAACTGGCCGCGCTGATCGTGCGCGAGGTCGGCAAGCCGCTCGCCGAGGCACGAGGCGAGGTCGCCCGGACCGCGGCGATCTGGCGGTACTACGCACAGGCGCCGTACGCACCGTCCGGGGCGGTGCACGAGACCGCCGCGGGGCCCGGGCTGCTGCTCACCCGGCGGCGCCCGTACGGGGTGGCCGGGCTGATCGCGCCGTGGAACTTCCCGCTGGCGATCCCGAGCTGGAAGGCCGCGCCGGCGCTGGCGGTCGGGAACACGGTGGTGCTCAAGCCCGCGCCGGAGGCGACGGCTTGCGCGCTGCGGCTGGCGGAGCTGGCCGAGCTGCCCGCCGAGGTGTTCACGGTGCTGCCGGGCGGGGCCGAGGAGGGCGCGGCGCTGGTCGACGCGGCGGACGTGGTGTCCTTCACCGGCTCGACCGGGGTCGGGCGGGCCGTGGTGCGGGCGGCCACCGGGCGCGGGGTGCCGGTGCAGGCCGAACTCGGCGGACTGAACGCCGCGTTGGTACTACCGGACGCGGATGTGGAGCTGGCCGCGGCCCACATCGCGGCCGCCGTGGCCGGGTACGCCGGGCAGAAGTGCACCGCCACCAGCCGGGTGATCGCGGTCGGCGCGGTCTACGAGCCGCTGCGCGAGGCGCTGGTCAAGGCGCTGGCGGCGGTGGACGACGCGGTGTGCGGGCCGGTGATCAACGCCGCCGCGCGGGAGCGGTTGACGGGGGCGGTCTCCTCGGCGGTCGAGGCCGGGGCGACCGTGCTGACCGGCGGGCGGGTGCCCGAGCGGGCCGGCTGGTACGTCGAGCCGACCCTGCTCACCGACGTACCGGGCGAACACCCTTTGGCGCGCGAGGAGTTCTTCGGACCGGTCGCGGTGCTGCACGCGGTGGCCGACCTGGACGAGGCGATCGCACTCGCCAACGACACCCCGCACAGCCTCGCCACCTCGGTGCACACCCGCAGCCTGGACGTGGCGCTGGCCGCCGCAGACCGGCTGGACGCGGGCATGATCAGGGTCAACGCCCCCTCCAGCGGCGTCGACTTCCACCTGCCCTTCGGGGGGACCAAGGGCGCGAGCCACGGCGACCGCGAACAGGGCCAGGCGGCAATGGATTTCTACACCGTGAGCCGGACGGTCAGCGTGCTGCCGGGCGGGGGCGCCTGATGGACGTCCGTACCGTCGACTACCACGCGGCCGGCGAGCCGTTCCGGATCGTGCTGGACGGCGCGCCGCTGGTCCCCGGCGACAGCGTCGCCGAGCGCCGGGCCATCGCGCTCGGCGCGGGCGGCAGCGCCACCGCGCCCCGGCCGAGCGCGCTGGACGCCGTTCGGCAGCTGCTCGTCCGGGAGCCGCGCGGGCACGCCGGGATGTACGGCGGGTTCCTGGTGCCGCCGGACGACGACGAGGCGCACCTGGGCGTGCTGTTCTGGCACAAGGACGGCTACTCGACGGCCTGCGGGCACGGCACCATCGCGCTCGGCGCCTGGGCGGTGGACTCCGGGCTGGTTCCGGCCCCGGTGGACGGCGTGGCGCGGGTGCGGATCGACGTGCCGTCGGGGCGGGTCACCGCGCTGGTGCACCGCACCGGCGGGCGCACCACCGGGGTCACCTTCCGCAATGTGCCCAGCCGGGTCAGCGCGTTGAAGCTGCCGGTGACCACCTCGCGCGGGGTGGTGGAGGTCGCGGTGGCGCACTCCGGGGCGTGCTACGCCTCGGTGCCGGCGGCGGCGCTCGGGCTCGCGGTGGAGCCCGGGCTGCTGCCCGAACTCACCGCCACGGGGTGGGAGATCAGGGCGCTGCTGGCCGGCTCGGAGGCGGTCGCCCATCCGACGGACGCGCGGCTGTCGGGGGTGTACGGGGTGGTGCTGTACGACGAACAGCCCTCTGAAGGCGGCGTGTTGAGCCAGCGGAACGTCGTCGTGTTCGCGGACGGGCAGATCGACCGCTCGCCCTGCGGCTCCGGCACCTCCGCCCGGCTCGCCGTGCTCGCCGCCGAGGGGCGGCTCGCGTCGGGGGAGGAGCTGCGGCACGAGTCGATCACCGGCACGGTGTTCACCGGGCGGGTGCTCGCCGGCGGCGACCCGCTGGGGGAGGGCGTGGTCACCGAGGTGACCGGGACGGCGTACCGCACCGGGGAGCACCGCTTCGTCCTGGAGCCCGGGGACTCGCTGGGCACGGGGTTCCTGCTGTGACCGGCTCCGTACTGCCCGGCGCGGCGACTGAGCCGCTCCAGTGCACCGTGCCGGGCACCGGCGGGGTCGGGCCCGCCGGGGCGGTGGGGGCGATCGAGCGGGTGCTGCTGGACGGGTTCGACCCGGAGGCGGCGCCCGCCCGGTCGGCCGTGGCGGTGCCGGCGGGGGAGCTGCTGCTGATGCCGGCCGCTGCCGGCCCGTACGCGGGCGTCAAGATCGCTGGGGTGGCGCCGGGCAACCCGGCGCTCGGACTGCCCCGGATCACCGGCAGCTATCTGCTGCTGGACGGGGCCACCTTGCAGCCGCTGGCAGTGCTGGACGGTGCGGCCCTCACGGCCCTGCGCACGCCCGCCGTGACGGCGGCGGCGCTGGCGCGGCTCGCGGCGCCGGAGGCCGAGCACCTGGTGGTGTTCGGCTCCGGCCCGCAGGCCTACGGGCACCTGGGCGCGCTGCTGGCCGTCCGGCCGCTGCGCCGGCTCACCGTGGTGGCGCGCGATCCCGGTCGGGCCGGGGCGCTGGCGGCGTACGGGCGGGGGCTCGGGCTTTCCGCCGGCGTGGGTGGGCCGGAGGCGGTCGGGCGGGCGGATCTGGTGGTCTGCTGCACCACCGCGCGGACGCCCCTGTTCGACGGTGCGCTGGTGCCCGCGCACGCGGCCGTCGCGGCGGTCGGCTCGCACGAGCCGGACGCGCGGGAGGTGGACGAGGTGCTGATCGGGCGGGCCGAGCTGTACGTGGAGGCGCGGACGGTCGCAGCCAGGGAGGCCGGGGATCTGGTGATGGCGGGCGTGGCCGGGCGGCAGGTCTGGAACCTGGCCGAGCTGGTGCGCGGGGACGCGCTGGTGCCGGGCGGGCGGCCGCGGTTCTTCAAGAGCGTCGGGATGGCGTGGGAGGACCTGGCGGTGGCGGCGGAGGTGTACCGGGACTTCCGGGGAGCCTGAGGTTCACCGAGGAAGCCGGAGCCGGCCCGGCGGGAAGGGATCGCCCGCTGGGCCGGCTTCTTCCTGTGTCGCGAGCGGGGTAGATCGTGTGCCGTCAGCCGTTGTCACGGCCGACGGCCGCTGCCACCATGAGCCTCGGCGGGGTTGACGGGGTGTTCGGATCCCGGACTGTTGCATGCTCAACGTAACGTGACATTGTACACTGGTGTTCTGCACCCACCCGGAGGAACACCATGGCCGAGCTCAAATCCCGCACCCTGATCTCCGTGCAGGAGCGGCTTCGCGACCAGGTCGCCCACGCACTCCGGGCGGCCCTGATCTCCGGCGAGCTGCGCCCCGGCGTCGTCTACTCCGCGCCCGCGCTCGCCGCCGACTTCGGCGTCTCGGCCACCCCGGTCCGCGAGGCGATGCTCGACCTCGCCCGGGAGGGGCTGGTCGAGGCCGTCCGCAACAA
The DNA here is from genome assembly GCF_053598235.1 of Kitasatospora sp. NPDC001159. Classification (NCBI taxonomy): domain Bacteria; kingdom Bacillati; phylum Actinomycetota; class Actinomycetes; order Kitasatosporales; family Streptomycetaceae; genus Kitasatospora; species Kitasatospora sp. NPDC001159. The sequence goes on along the minus strand of NZ_JBSFJV010000026.1, from coordinate 34,185 downwards.
GGGCTTCCGGGTCACCGAACTCACCGAACGCGACCTCGACGACTACACCGAGATCCGCGCCCTGATCGAGGTCCCGACGGTGGGCCGGGTGACGCGCACGGCGAGCAAGGACCAGCTGGAGCGGCTGCGCCCCCAGGCGGAGGAGATCGTCGCGGCCGCGCGCAAGCACGACCTGATCGGCTACCTGGAGGCGGACCGGCAGTTCCACCTCGACCTGCTGGGGCTCGCGGGCAACGCCCGGCTGGTGGACGTGGTCGGCGACCTGCGCAAGCGCTCGCGGCTGTACGGGCTGACGCGGCTCGACGAGAAGGGCGAGCTGGTGTCCTCGGCGGAGGAGCACCTGGAGCTGCTGGACCTGATGATCTCCGGCGACGCGGACGCGGCCGAGGCGTGCATGACGCGGCACCTCAGCCATGTGCGGTCCCTCTGGGCGGGCCAGGGCGAGGCGGCGGAAGCGGAGCGGCCGGCGCTGCGGCTGCGGGTTCGGTAGGGCTAAACCACTCGTTCGGGTGAAGGCGGAAGATCGGGCGTCGGACGGTGCTCGCGTTCTACGATGATTCCCTCGACATCGGCAGCCAGGAGGAAATCCATGTCCGCCGCAGCAGTGGAAGAGCCCATGGAGCAGCCGGCGCTGCTGGAGGCCGCAGAGCTGATCTCCAACCAGCTCCCCGGCTACCGGGTCGAGATCATCGGGAGCGAGATCACCGTGACGCCGCCGCCCAATATGAAGCACAGCCGATCGCTGACCGAGCTCATGCGCCTGATCTTCGCTGCCGGTCTCGATGACGATGATGCCGAAGTCTTCCAGAACGTAGGCATCTGGCTGCCGGGCGGCCCGTCCGACTTTGCGGTCCCCGATCTGGCGATTCTTGACGCGCACAGCGATGATCGGTTGATCGAGTACAACTGCTATGACCCAGCGGTCTTTCGCCTTGTGCTGGAGGTAACCTCCTCCAATTTCGGCGACGATCTGAAGAAGAAGCCCGCCGCATGTGCATCGGCCGGGGTGCCGGTTTACGTGATCGTGGACCGGGCGAACCAGCGAGTCATGGTGCTCAGCGACCCGCAGGACGGCGAATACCGGGTGCACGCCGTCCACCATCCTGGCCAGTCGTTCACGCTGCCGGAGTCGATCGGTGTGTCGATGACGCTTTCGGTGGACGACGTACTCACCGCGAAGAAGTAGTGCTCACCGACCCGGAGGACGGTGAGCACCGGGAGCGGGTCGTCCACCGCGTGTCAGCGGTGGACGACCTGTTGTCCTAGATCGCCGGCGTAGGCAGCGTCAGGCGGCCGTCGTGGACCTCGGCGATCTGGTCGACGGCCGTCAGGTGGGTGCGGTCGTGGGTGACCAGGACCGTGGCGGTGGCCCGGCGGTGGGTGAGGTCGGTGATCAAGTCCAGGACGGCGGCGCCGCGTTCGTGGTCGAGGGCGCTGGTGGGTTCGTCGACCAGCAGGACCGTGGGGTCGTTCATCAGAGCGCGGGCGATGTTGACTCGTTGGCGCTGACCGCCGGAGAGCTGGTGGGGGCGGCGGGCGGCCTGGTCACGGAGGCCGACGGCGTCCAGCAGTTCCAGGGCACGGGGGAGGGCGGTGCGCGGGGAGCGGCCGTCGAGGTGGGCCATGACCTGGAGTTGCTCCACCGCGGTGAGCGAGGGCAGCAGGTTGGCCTGCTGGAAGACGATGCCGATCTTGGCGCGGCGCAGGGAGGCCAGGTCGGCGCGGTCGAGGCCCGCCGTGTCGGTGCCGTCGACGACCACCCGGCCGGAGTCCGGGGTGATCAGGGTGGCCGCGACCGCCAGCAAGCTGGACTTGCCGGAGCCCGACGGGCCGACCACGGCCGTGATCGAGCCCTTGGGGACGGTCAGCGACACGTCGTCCAGGGCGGTCAGCCGGCCGTCGCCGTCCGGGTAGGTGAGAGTGATGCGGTCGAGGGTCAGGCTCATCGGGCGCTCCCCAGGGCGGTCAGCGGGTCGACGGAGGTGATCCGGCGGATGGACAGGGCCGCGCCGATCGCGCCGAGGGCGATCATGACGACGGCGGGCAGCAGCAGGGTCGGCGCGTCCAGGACGAAGGGCACGGCGGAGCCGATCAGCGCGCCGGCGCCGAGGGCGATCGCGGTGCCGGCGAGGGTGCCGAGCAGCAGCAGCAGGACGGCCTGGCCGAGGGCGTCGCGCAGCAGGTAGCGGGTGGAGGCGCCGAGGGCCTTGAGGACGGCGATGTCGCCGCTGCGCTGGATCGTCCAGACGGTGAAGAAGGCGCCGATCACCAGCGCGGAGATGGCGAACAGGAAGCCGCGCATCAGCTGGAGCGAGCCGTTCTCGGAGGTGTAGGAGCCGATCGCGGCCAGCGCGTCGTCGCGGGTGCGGGTCACGGTGCCGTGACGGGAGTCGGCGGCGGCGAGGTCGGCGCCCTTGGCGGTGTGGAGGGCGATGACGGTCGCGTGGCCGGTGCCGCCGGGGGCGAACTGCTGCCAGTCGGTGAAGCTGGTCCAGATCACCGGGGTGTGGCTGTACGCGGCGTCGCCCTCGATGGCGGACACGGCGAGGTGGTGCCCTGCGAGGGTGAAGTCGGCGCCGGGGGCGAGGTTCCCCAGCTTCTCGGCGGCGGTCTTGGACAGCACCGCCTGGCCGGCGGTGATCCGGCTGCCCTGCGGGGCCAGGTCGGAACCGTCCGGGACGCCGAAGGCGGAGAGGGCGGCGGTGCGCTGGCCGGCGGCGGCCTTGGTGGTGGTGATGCCGAGCGGTTGGGCGGAGGTGACGCCGGGCTCGCGGGCCCAGGCCTGCCACTGCTCGGGGGTGACCTGGGAGTCGGTGAAGGAGATCTCCTGCCCGTCGGCCGGCTTGCCGAAGACCAGGTGGTCGGCGGGTAGTGCGGTGATCGCGGAGATGTTCTGCCGGCCGAGCCCCGCGGTCAGCCCGGACAGCAGGCCGACCAGCACGGTGATCAGCACGATGACGGTTCCCATCAGGGCGAACCGCCCCTTGGCGAACCTGAGATCCCTCCAGGCGACGAACACGGTGGGCCTTTCCAACGAATGACGGGTGCTTCCTCCACTACGGTCTGGGAGAAGGGGGCCCGCGGGCATCGCGCCGGGGATTGGTTCCTGGGCATCAAAGGGCAGAAGCGGAGTTCAACCTTTTGATTGATGCCGGGCCTCGGGCGTGGAACTTAGGCTGGAGGGATGGCGACCGAACGATCCAGAACCACCCCCGTCGCCCGCGTCCTCCAGGTCTGCCTGCACCTGCTCGTGGCGGGTCTGCTGGCGCTCGCCGTCGCGCGCGCCGCCTTCGTCGGACGGGGCGACGGGGATCCGGCCGCCGTCGCCGCCGCGGCCTCCGCGATGGCCGCGGTGTACGCCGTCGGGCCCTGGCTGGCAGCCGTCCGTACCTCCCGGCGGGCCGCCGCGCTCTGGCTGGCGCTGCTCGGCGTGACCTGGGCGGGCCTGCTGGTCGCCACCCAGGACGGGGTGTGGCTGGCGTTCCCGCTGTACTTCCTGGAGCTGCACCTGCTCGGGCGGCGCGGCGGGCCGGTGGCCGTCGGGCTGACCGCCGCCGCGGCGATCGCCGCGTGGTCCTGGCACCAGCACAGCTTCAGCCTCGCCGCCTCGATCGGACCCGCGCTCGGCGCGGCCGTCGCCACCGCCACCGTGCTCGGCTACCAGGCGCTGTACCGGGAGAGCGAGGAACGGCGCCGGCTGATCGACGAGCTGACCGCCGCCCGCGCCGACCTCGCCGCCGCCCACCACACCGCCGGGGTGATGGCCGAGCGCGAGCGGCTCGCCCGGGAGATCCACGACACCCTCGCGCAGAGCCTCAGCTCCATCCAGCTGCTGCTGCGGGCGGCCCAGCGGGCGCTGCCGGAGCGCACCGAGGCCGCCGCCGGGTACGTCGAGCAGGCGCGGCAGGCGGCCCAGGACAACCTGGACGAGGCCCGACGGTTCGTCCGCGCGCTCACCCCGCCCGCGCTGGACGGCGATTCGCTGCCGGTCGCACTGGAGCGGCTGTGCGCGACCACCACGGCGCACAGCGGCCTGCCCGTCCACCTGCACGTCTCGGGAGCCCCGGTCCGGCTGCCGGCCGCGCAGGAGGTGGCGCTGCTGCGGATCGCGCAGTCGGCGCTCGGCAACACCGTGCGGCACGCGAAGGCCGGGCGGGCCGAGGTGACACTGAGCTACATGGAGGGAGAGGTGGCGTTGGACGTGTTCGACGACGGGGCCGGGTTCGATCCGGCGGCGGTCGCCGGCCGCACCGGCGGGGACGGCGGCTTCGGGCTGCCCTCGATGCGGGCCCGGGCGCGGGCGCTCGGCGGCAGCTTCACGGTGGAGTCCGCGCCCGGGGAGGGCACCGCGCTGGCGGTGCAGCTGCCGGTCCCCCCGGAGGCCGGGTCGTGATCCGGCTGCTGATCGCCGACGACCACCCGGTGGTGCGGGCCGGGCTGCGGGCGGTGCTGGAGAGCGAGCCGGACTTCGCCATCGTGGCGGAGGCGGCCACCGCCGAGCGGGCCGTCGAGCTGGCGGCCGAGTCGGGGGTGGACGTGGTGCTGATGGACCTGCAGTTCGGGCCCGGCTCGGCGATGAACGGGGCGCAGGCGACGGCGGCGATCACCGCCCGGGCGGGCGCGCCGCGGGTGCTGGTGGTCACCACCTACGACAGCGACGCGGACACCCTGCCGGCACTGGAGGCCGGCGCGACCGGGTACCTGCTGAAGGACGCGCCGCCGGAGGAGCTGGCCCAGGCGGTACGGGCGGCCGCGGCGGGGCGCAGCGCGCTGGCGCCGAGCGTGGCGGACCGGCTGCTGGAGCGCATGCGGACGCCCGCGGCGGCGCTGAGCGCGCGGGAGACCGAGGTGCTGGGGCTGGTCGCGGACGGGCTGACCAACCAGCGGATCAGTCAACACCTGCACCTGAGCCAGGCCACCGTGAAGTCGCACCTGGTGCACATCTACACCAAGTTGGGGGTCGACTCGCGCACGGCGGCGGTGCGGGAGGCGCGGGGGCGGGGGCTGATCCGCTGAGCTTAGGGTGGGAGTGTTCCGTGCCCGTAGCAGTGTGAGGAGCGCCCCGATGACCGTCCGTCTCGACCAGCTCGCCGTACCGGTGATCGGCGCCCCGATGGCGGGCGGGGCCTCGACGCCCGGGCTGGTGGCCGCGGTGAACCGGGCCGGTGGGCTGGGGTTCCTGGCCGCGGGCTACAAGTCCGCTGCGGCGATGGCCGAACAGATCGACGTCGTACGGAAGTTGACCGACCTGCCGTACGGGGTGAACCTCTTCGTCCCGGCCCCGCCCGGGGATCCGGCGTCGGTCGCCGCCTACCGGGAGCGGCTGCGGCCGGAAGCCGAGCGGTGGGGGGCGGCGCTGCCGGAGCGGATCGGGCCGGACCGGGACGACTGGGAGGCCAAGCTCGCCGCGCTGCTCGCGGACCCGGTGCCGGTGGTCTCGTACACCTTCGGGCTGCCGACGGCGCGGGAGGCGGCGGCGCTGCGGACGGCGGGCACGCTGCAGATCGGCACCGTCACCACGCCGGAGGAGGCGCGGGCGGCGGAGGCGGTCGGGATGGACGCCCTGTGCGTGCAGGGCCCGGAGGCCGGCGGGCACCGCGGCACCCACCGGGTCGCGGACCGGCCGGGGGAGGTGCCGCTGCTGCAACTGCTGCCCGCCGTACGGGCAGTGACCTCCCTGCCGTTGATCGCCGCCGGCGGGCTGGGTGACGGCCGGGCGGTCGCGGGGGCGCTGCGGGCCGGGGCGGCCGCGGTGCAGCTGGGGACGGCCCTGCTGCGCTCCGACGAGTCCGGCGCCTCGGCCGCACACCGGGCCGCGCTCACCGAACTGCCGGAGACCGTCGTCACCCGCGCCTTCACCGGCCGCCCGGCCCGCGGCCTGCGCAACGCCTTCATCGACCGCCACGGCCCGTACGCCCCGCCCGCCTACCCCGAGGTCCACCACCTCACCGCCCCGCTTCGGGCCGCCGCCGCCCGTCGCGCCGACACCTCGGCCATGCACCTCTGGGCGGGCACGGCCCACCGGCTGGCCCGGTCGGGCCCGGCGGAGGCGGTCGTCGCGGAGCTGTGGCGGGCCGCGCGGGGGAGCTGAGCGCGGCTCAGCCCAGCAGGTCCGCCATCCAGGACTCGACGGCCTGCGCCGTCCTCGGCAGGGCGCCGGACATCAGGTGGGCGCCGTCCGCCGTGATGACCAGGTCGTCCTCGATGCGGATGCCGAGGCCGCGGAGTTCGAGGGGGAGGGTTTCGTCGTCGGGTTGGAGGTAGAGGCCGGGTTCGACGGTGAGGACCATGCCCTCTTCCAGGGTGGCGTCGAGGTAGCGGTCGGCGCGCGCCTGGGCGCAGTCGTGGTAGTCGAGGCCGAGCATGTGGCCGCTGCCGCAGAGGGTGTAGCGGCGGTGGAGGCCGTTGTCCTCGGCGAGGGACTGGTCGGCGGGGACGCGCAGGACCCCCCAGTCGGCGAGGCCTTCGGCGATGACGCGCATGGCGGCCTGGTGGAAGTCGCGGAAGCGGGCGCCGGGGCGCAGGGCGGCGATGCCGGCGCTCTGGGCGGCGAGGACGAGGTCGTAGGCCTGGCGTTGGACCGGGGTGAAGGTGCCGCTGAGAGGGAGGGTGCGGGTGATGTCGGCGGCGTAGAGGGTGTCGGTCTCGACGCCGGCGTCCAGCAGGAGCAGGGAGTTCGGGTCGAGGGCACCATCGTTTCGGATCCAGTGCAGGACGCAGGCGTGGGCGCCGGAGGCGGCGATGGTGGTGTAGCTGGTGCCGTTGCCCTCGGCGCGGGCGCGCAGGTCGAAGACGCCCTCGATCCAGCGTTCGCCGCGATGGTGGCGCAGCGCGGTGGGCAGGGCGCGGACGACGTCCTCGAAGCCGGTGACGGTGTGGTTGACGGCGAGTTGCAGTTGTTCGACCTCCCACGTGTCCTTGATCAGTCGCAACTCGGCGAGGACGGCGGCGAGTTCGCCGTCGCGGTGGTCGGTGCGGGGGCGTCCGGTGGCCGCGTCGACGAGGGCGTCGGCGCCGGCCAGCACCCGGGTGGGCGGCTGCGGTCCGGTGAGCAACTTGCCGAGGTCGTCGAGGTGTTCGGTGCGCAGCCCGGTGAGTCGGGCGGCCTCGTCGAGGTCGGGGCGGCGGCCGACCCAGAACTCGCCGTAGCGGCGGTCGCGGTAGAACTCGCCGCCGCTGCGCGGGGAGCGCGGGCGCAGGTAGAGGACCGGTTCGTGGCCCTCGGGCCCCGCGGGTTCGAGGACGAGGACGTGGTCGGCCTGGTCCTCACCGGTGAGCCCGGTGAGCCAGACGTACGCGCTGTGCGGTCGGAAGCGGTGGTCGAGGTCGTTGCAGCGGACCTTGAGGCGTCCGGCCGGGACGATCAGCCGTTCGCCGGGGAACGCCGCGGAGAGCCGGTCGCGGCGGCCGGGGAAGCGGTCGCAGCCGGGGACGCGCTGGTCGGCGGGGAGCGGGGTGGCGGTCCAGCGTGTGGCCATGAAGGCGTCCAGGGCGGGGGAGACCGGGAGGTCGTGGCTCCCGGTGTTGAGGCCGGTCTGCGGGTGGGTCACCGGTGAACTCCTAGGCGGGGCTGGGGAGCTGGGGGCGCACGGACACAGCTGGGTAACGGACGGCGTCCCCCCTTGTGCAGTGCAATTTCACATTACTATGTTACGGGTCACACAGCGGCGCGGCCAGAGCAGGCCCCCCACAGCGGAGTTGCACATGACCAGGCGCACCCATGCCCTCCTCGCGGCGGCCCTCGCGGCGACCCTCACCCTCGGCCTCGGGGCCTGCAAGAACGACAAGAGCGACAGCGGCGGCGACGCGGCCCCGTCCAGCACCGAGGGACCGGGCGCGGAGAGCGGCTCGATCATCGGCGGGACCCCGGCCAAGGGCGGCACTCTCACCGTCCTGACCAACCAGGACTTCGCCCACCTCGACCCGGCCCGCAACTGGACCGTTCCGCACATGGATTTCGGCACCCGGCTGCTCTATCGCACCCTGACCACCTTCAAGGCCGAACCGGGGGCCGCAGGCAGCGAGATCGTCCCGGACCTCGCCACCGACCTGGGCAAGTCCTCCGAGGGCGGCAAGGCGTGGACCTTCACCCTGAAGGACGGCCTCAAGTACGAGGACGGCAGCCCGATCAAGTCCGCCGACATCAAGTACAACGTCGAGCGCTCCTTCTCGCCGGACCTCACCGGCGGCCCCGACTACGCGATCCAGTACCTGGCGGGGGGCGAGAACTACAAGGGCCCGCTCACCGGAGAGCACCTGGCGAGCATCGAGACCCCGGACGACAGGACGATCGTCTTCCACCTGAAGCGCCCGGTCGCCGAGTTCTCCGACACCGTCACCCTGCCGACCTTCTCCCCGGTACCGCAGACCCAGGAGAAGGGCACCCAGTACGACTCCCGGCCGTTCTCCTCCGGCCCGTACAAGATCGAGACCTACGACCGCGGCAAGCAGCTGGTGCTGGTCCGCAACACCAACTGGGACCAGGCCACCGACACCGTCCGCAAGGCCTACCCGGACAAGATCGTGGTCACCCAGGGCATCAAGGGCGGCCAGGCCGACGACCGGATCATCGCGAGCCAGGGCGCCGACGCCAACGCCATCAACATGCCCTGGATGCAGCACGAGTCGGTCGCCAAGGTGCTGCCCAAGGCGGACGTCAAGTCCCGTATGGCGGCCGAGCGGACCGGCTGTACGGACATGCTGTACATGAACACCGCCAAGGCGCCGTTCGACGACCCGAAGGTGCGCGAGGCGATGATGTGGGCGGTGGACCGCGAGGCCCAGGTGACCGCGTTCGGCGGTCCGGCGATGGCCGACGTGGCGACCTCCTACCTGCCGCCGTCGCTGACCGGTGGCGCCAAGGCGGACCCGCTGAAGATCCCGGCGGCCGGCGACCCGGAGAAGGCCAGGGCGCTGCTCAAGGAGGCGGGCAAGACCGACCTCAAGGTCGCGCTCACCGTCTCGCTCGGCGACAAGACCCGCGCCGAGGCGATCCAGCAGTCACTGGCCAAGGTCGGCGTCCAGGTCACCGTCAACACCGTGGACCCGTCCGCCTTCACCGACACCCTCGGCGACACCAAGAACGCTCCCGAACTGACCATCAACGGCTGGTGCCCGGACTACCCGTCCGCCGCGACCTTCTTCCCGTTCCTGTTCGACGGCCGCACCATCAAGGAGAAGGGTAACCAGGGCAACTACAGCCAGTTCCGGGACCAGGCCACGATGGACCGGATGGACCAGATCGCGGCCATGACGGACGTGGGTGAGGCCAACAAGGCCTGGCAGCAGCTGGACGAGGACCTCATGAAGAAGGCCCCGGCCGTCCCGCTGATGTGGCAGCGCCGCCCGCTGCTGACGGGCACCAACGTGGCCGGCGCGTTCGGCAACTCCGGCTACGCCGGCATGATCGACCTCGCCGTGGTCGGCCTCAAGGACCCCGCCAAGGGCAAGGGCTGAGGGGCCGGCAGCGATGAGTACGACCACTGAGCCCGTCGCCGCGGCCGATGCCGCGGCGGCGGGCCCCGCGAAGAAGGCCGGGCGAGGACCGTGGCGGCTGGTCTGGGACCAGCTGTGGGCCAGGGGCTCGGCCCGGTTCGGCCTGATCACCGTCGGCGTGCTGGTCCTGGCGGCCGCCCTGGCCGGTCCGCTGAGCTCGCTCGGCGGTTGGTCCTCCGAGGAGTTCGACAAGCGCGCCGTGGACCCGTACCTGGGCGGCATGCCCCGGGGCGACTTCGGCGGCATCAGTACCCGGCACTGGCTGGGCGTCGAGCCGACCACCGGACGCGACCTGTTCGCCCGGGTGCTGCACGGTGGCCAGGTCTCGCTGCTGATCGCGTTCACCGCGACCGCGGTGGTCGTGATCACGGGCACCCTGGCCGGCATCGCCGCGGGCTACTTCGGCGGCCGCACCGACACCGTGCTGTCCCGGCTGATGGACCTCACCATGTCCTTCCCCTCGCTGATCTTCATGATCGCGATGATGTCGGTGGCCAAGGACGTCAACCGGATCCTGCTGATCACCCTGGTCATCGGTCTGTTCACCTGGCCCGGCATCGCCCGCGTGGTCCGCGGCCAGACGCTGTCGCTCAAGCACCGCGAGTACGTCGAGGCCGCGAAGGTCGGCGGCGCCCGCTCCTGGCGCATCCTCACCCGGGAGATCCTGCCGAACGTCTCCGGCCCGGTCATCGCCTACACCACGCTGCTGATCCCCGGCATGATCGCCACCGAGGCCGCGCTCAGCTACCTCGGCGTGGGTGTCCGCCCGCCGACCGCGTCCTGGGGGCAGATGATCGCCGAGAGCATCGTCCACTACGAGACGGACCCGACGTACTTCCTCATCCCGACGGTCTTCCTCTTCCTCGCCGTGCTCGCCTTCACCCTGCTCGGGGACGCGCTCCGCGACATCCTGGACCCCCGGGGAGGCCGGTCGTGATCCTCTACCTCGGCCGCCGGCTGCTCGGCGTGGCGGGCATCCTGCTCGCCATCTGCGCCATCACCTTCACCATCTTCTACCTGCTGCCGAACGACCCGGCCGCGGCGGCCTGCGGCAAGACCTGCAGCCCCGAGCGGCTCGCCGACGTCAAGGCGGCGATGGGGCTGGACAAGCCGGTCTGGGACCAGTTCCTCGCCTACCTCGGCGGCATCTTCGCCGGCCGCGACTACGGCAGCGGCCCGAGCGCCGTGCACTGCGGCTTCCCCTGCCTCGGCTACTCCTACGAGTACGGGCTGCCGGTCTGGAACCTGCTCACCGACCGGCTGCCGGTCTCCATCTCGCTGGCCCTCGGCGCGGCCGTGCTCTGGCTGCTCCTCGGCCTCGGAGCGGGTGTCACCTCGGCGCTGCGCAAGGGCCGGCCCGTCGACAGGGCGCTGATGGTGCTCTCGGTCGGCACCGCCTCGCTGCCGGTCTACTTCACCTCGATCATGCTGATCTGGGGCGTCGTCAGGACGGCCGGACTGCTGCCCTACCCGGCGTACCACGCGTTCACCGAGAACCCGATCGAGTGGGCCTCCAACCTGCTGCTGCCCTGGATCGCACTGGCCCTGCTGTACGCGGCCATGTACGCCCGGCAGAGCCGCAACTCGATGATCGAGGCGATGGCCGAGCCGTACATCCGCACCGCCCGGGCGAAGGGGCTGCCGCCGCGCACGGTGACCGTCAAGCACGGGCTGCGCTCCGCGATGACGCCGATCCTCACCATCTTCGGGATGGACCTCGGCGGGCTGCTGGCCGGGGCCGTCATCACCGAGTCGATCTTCGGCCTGCCCGGCGTCGGCCGGCTGTTCTACGACGGCCTGGCCCGCTCCGACCAGCCCGTCATCCTCGGCGTCACCCTGCTCGCGGCATTCTTCATCGTCGGCGCGAACCTGCTGGTCGACCTGCTCTACGCGTACGTCGACCCGAGAGTGAGGTACTGATGTCCCCGCTACTGTTGGAGGTCGAGGACCTCAGGGTCTCCTTCGACACCCCGCGCGGCACCGTCCGGGCCGTCGACGGCATCTCCTTCACCGTCGAGGCCGGGCGCACCCTGGGCCTGGTCGGCGAGTCCGGCAGCGGCAAGTCCGTCACCTCGCTCGCCGTCATGGGCCTGCACCGCGGCGCGGCCGTCACCGGCTCGATCCGGCTCGGCGGGCAGGAGCTGAACGGGCTGGGGGAGCGGGAGTTGGGCACCGTCCGGGGCCGGCGGATCGCGATGATCTTCCAGGACCCGCTGTCCAGCCTGCACCCCTTCTACACCGTCGGCGAACAGATCGCCGAGCACTACCGGGTGCACTTCAAGGCGGGCCGAAAGGCCGGTCGGGCCAGGGCGGTCGAGATGCTGGCCGAGGTCGGCATCCCGGAACCGGCCCGTCGGGTCGACGAGTACCCGCACCAGTTCTCCGGCGGCATGCGCCAGCGCGTCGTGATCGCGATGGCGCTCGCCTGCGAACCCGAGCTGCTGATCGCCGACGAGCCCACCACGGCGCTCGACGTCACCGTCCAGGCGCAGATCCTCGACCTGATCGCCCGGATCCAGCAGGAGCGCGGCCTCGGCGTCGTGATGATCACCCACGACCTCGGCGTGGTCGCCCGGGTCGCCCACGAGGTACTGGTCATGTACGGCGGCCGGGCGGCCGAACAGGCCCCGGTGGAGCGGCTGTTCGCACAGCCGGCGCACCCGTACACCCGCGGCCTGCTGGACTCGCTGCCGCGCCTGGACGACACCGACGACGCCCCGCTGCGGGCCATCCCCGGCAGCCCGCCGTCGCTGATCGCCCCCGCCCCCGGCTGCTCCTTCGCCCCGCGCTGCGCCCGCACCACCGCCGCGTCCGCCGAGGAGCACGCCCGCTGCGTGGCCGAACGCCCGACGCTCGGCCCGCTCGCCCCCGGCCACCAGGCCGCCTGCCATCTGCCGCTGGTGCCGGAGGGAGTGCTGTGACCAGCCAACCACTGTTGTCCGTACGTGACTTGGTGAAGACCTTCCCCGGGCGGCGCGGTCGCACCGACCGGGCCAGCGCGCCGATCCGGGCCGTGGACGGGGTCAGCTTCGACCTCGGCGCGGGTGAGACGCTCGGCCTGGTCGGTGAGTCCGGGTGCGGCAAGTCCACCACCGGGCGGATGATCGTCCGGTTGCTCGACCCGACCTCAGGCACCGTCACCCTCGACGGCGTCGGGATCGGCGGGCTCTCACAGGCCCAACTACGGCCGTACCGGCGGCACTTGCAGATGGTCTTCCAGGACCCGTACTCCTCGCTCAACCCCCGGCAGACGGTGGCCCGGATCATCTCCGAGCCGCTGCTGGTCCAGGGCGCGGGCGCCGCCGAGGCGCGCAAGCGGGCCGCCGAGCTGATGGAGCTGGTCGGGCTGATCCCCGAGCACCTGGACCGCTACCCGCACGAGTTCTCCGGCGGCCAGGCGCAGCGCATCGGCATCGCCCGCTCGCTGGCGACCTCGCCCAAGCTGGTGATCGCCGACGAGCCGGTGTCCGCGCTGGACGTCTCCATCCAGGCCCAAGTGGTCAATCTGATGGAGCAGCTGCAGCGCGAACTGGGCCTGGCGTACGTGTTCATCGCGCACGACCTCTCGGTGGTCAAGCGGGTCTGTGACCGGGTCGCGGTGATGTACCTGGGCCGGATCGTCGAGATCGGCGACAAGGCCGAGGTGTACGGCAACCCGGCGCACCCGTACACCAGGGCACTGCTGTCCGCCGTGCCGCTGCCGGACCCGGCGGCGGAGCGGGCCCGGGAGCGGATCGTGCTGCTCGGCGACCCGCCGAGCCCGGCCAACCCGCCGGCGGGGTGCGGCTTCCACCCGCGCTGTCCGAAGGCGCAGGAGGTGTGCCGGACGGAGCGGCCGCTGCTGCAGCTCGTCGGCACCGGCGGTGCGAGCGCTGGCCACCGCGAGGCGGCCTGCCACTTCCCGGAGGCCTGAGGGCCGCCACAGACCCCCGGTCGGGCGTGGCGGGGAACCTCACGAGGGCCGCGTCCGACCGGGCTCCACCGTTTCGGCGTCCGCCTGGCGGCCGTGCGCCCGTCCGGTGCCCGCTCGGCGCCCGCCTGGACGAGTGTGTCCGATGTGATCAGTGATCGAATGCGATCAGTGAGCGGGTAATCGGTGCGCCGGTCCTGTTGTTGTGCCAGATGCCGGCGGCCAGCGCGAGGACGCGCTGGGCGACCCGGATCGCGAGGCCCTCGAGGGTCCGTCCGCCGTGTTGTTCAAGGTCGAGCTGCCCCTTGAGGGTGTCGTTGACCGACTCGATCAGCTGGCGGACCTTCTTGAGCATCGGCTCCCCGTACCGCTTCTTCTTGCGCTTGAGCGAGGGCCGCAGCAGCTCGATGCCGAGCTCGGCGAGGTCCTTCTCGAACGGTTTCGAGGCGAAGCCCTTGTCCGAGATGAGCAGGATGCCCTCGCGTCGGGCGACCAGCTCCGCGTCGACCTCGAGCATCGCGGCCAGGACCTCGCGCTCGCCGATCTTCGGGTTGGCCAGTGCCCACATGATCGGCATGCCGGTCGGCGTGCACACCAGGTACAGGCGCAGGCCCCAGAAGAACCGGGAGTGGGAGGCGCAGTAGCCGTAGCCGGCCCAGCCCGCCAGGTTCGAGCGCTGGACGGTGGGACGCGACATGCCGCACGGCACCGGGGTGGAGTCGGTGATCCACACGGTGTCCGTCCAGAAGTCGCTGTCCATAGCCAGCTCTCGGATCATGCGCTTGACCAGTGGCAATGCCGAGCGCAGGCGCTTGTTGTATCCAGACTGCTGAGGCAGGTACGGGAACAGGCGGGCCAGGCGCTTGCGGGCGAAGCGCAGCCACCGCGCCTCCGAGTGGTAGCCGAGCAGTGCCTGGGCCACAGCCAGGCAGACGAGTTCGGAGTCGCTGAGGCGGGGCGGTCGTCCCATCCACCGCGTTCCTCCGATCTCGTCGTCGATCTTCACGTAGAGTGCCGTCAAGACGCCCCCGTCGGACGGGGGCGGCCATGGCAAGGACAGAGCAGATCAGCTCACGACGCGACTCCGGTAGAAGTCGAACCGCTCAGTGCCCTCCTCGACGATCTCCGCGATGTCGAGCGCGTGATGCGCCGACACACTCCGCGGCTCGGCTGCCAGCAGCTCCCGGTAGACGGTCCACAGACCCTCCCGAACCGTCTCGAAGCACTGCTCGTACAGACTCGTCTCCTCGGCGGCGACGCAGCTGAGCACGCCCCAGAGCACGTCCCTCGCCTGGTCGACCGGAATTCCGTCAGCAAGCATCGCCATGAAGACCGAACAGACGGCCGGGGCAGGCGGCATGAGGTTGGACTGAATGAAGACGTGATTGTCGAGACTATGGATCGCTGCGGCGGACCGGGTCTCGGTGATCGAGCGAAGAACCGGCACGAGATGCTCGGCCGACTTTCCGCAGCCACATTCCATGGCTGACCAGTCGTGCCGGTCGATCTCGGCAACTGCCAGATTCACACGTGGACCTTCCGTCGAGGGACTTCACTGCACAGGATTTCGGCCACAGACTACGGCTCCTCGTCGGACCAAGGCCCGCTGGGGTCATGTGCCTCCCCGGGCCGAACCGGCTGGGCGGATAGTCTGCCTGACAGTTCACGCAGACGCACTTGCCGACAGGAAGGAACTTCTGCTCTCCGAGCGATTCCGTGCTGTAGGCGATGCCGAACATGACCTTCCTCGAGTCTCTGCCGAGCATCTCCACCACATTTCCTTCCGCGCAGAAACTGTGACAGACATCGGTGATACCTGGGCCGGACGAAGCCACTGCAAGCTGACCCGCCTTCTCGTGGACGCCTGCCGCAAATGCCCGCTTGGCATTTTTCCGGTCCCGGTTGGCGATCGATGCGTCGGCCGCGAGCCGGTTTCCCCGCTCCAGTTGGCCGTCGACAGGCCAGCCCTCCGATGCCGCTTCGGAGTCTCGGTAGGCCGGCCTCTTGCCGGCGGGCCCTCGGTGCGTCGGCCCGGTGGGTTCGGCCCTCGGGGCCCTCGCGCAGGCAACTCACCCCGACCAGGTCGTAACTGCCGACCTCGGTGACCAGCGGCCACAGTTCGCCACGGACCAGCATCTCGGTGAGGTCCGAGAGTCATTCGTTACCGATGATTCCGACTCGCATGCGCGTATCCCTCGTCGAACTTGGGACTTACTCGTCTAGATGATCGATTCCAAGGGGTTTAGAGGCCTCTAAGCCTTGATTGGTGCGGCCGACCTGGCGGCCTGCTCGATCTTCGCGAAGTAGGCTGCACGGGCTTGCTCGTCGATCTGCTTCTCGTGTTCGGGGCGCATGCCGGTCCGGCCGTCGAGGCTCTCGCGGAGGATGTCGGCGTGCCCGGCGTGGCGGTTGGACTCGCCGAGGACATGGACCATGATGGCGAACAGGTTCGTGTCGGGATAAGGCTCCGGCCACCACGGCACGTGGCCGGGGGCGTCGAGGGGGAGCTCGTTGATCGTCGCGTCCGAGTGTTCCCACGTGCGCTGGTAGAACCCGATGATCTGATCGCGGGTCTCGTCCTCGGCCGCCCACAGATCGCTGCCGTTGGAGTCCTGCCACCGGGGCAGCGGTTCCGGGGAAGGGCGGTCGAAGACCTCGCCGAAGTACCTGGCCTCGACGGTGGCCACGTGTTTGACCAGGCCGAGGAGGTTGGTCCCGGTCGCTGTCAAAGGTCGACGGGCGTCGTATTCGGACAAGCCGTCGAGTTTCCAGAGCAGCGCCTTGCGGTCCCGCCGCAGTCTCCCGTGCAGGTTGTCTTTCGCGAATTCATCGATCATGCGACATGAGGCTGCCATGGACTGCTCGTGGTCTCAAGATCCCGTACGACTGGCAGAGCCGAGGCCTGGCCCTGGCCGCCGCCCTGACCTGCTACAAGAAGCTTGCGAAACTTGCCACGTGAGACAACCTCTTAGTGGTCGTAGGCGGTCAGGGCGCGCATGACGTGCTGGCCGGTGCGGTCGTTGTGCCAGATCGCGGCGGTGAGCGCGAGGACGCGTTGCAGGACCCGGACGGCCACTCCGCCGGGGGTGCGGCCGCGGTGTCGTTCGAGGTCGAGTTGGCCCTTGAAGGTCTCGTTGATCGATTCGATGACCTGCCGCAGCGGCTTGAACAGAGTTCTTGTCGCCGATCAGCGTCTGCCCCGGGCGTTCGGCGGTGAGCTGCGGCTCAACCGCGAGCAGGTCAAGCAGGGTCTCGCGCTCGTCGGCCTTGGCCCCGGTCAGCGCGAACGCCACGGGCAGGCCACCCAGGGTGCAGACCAGGTGCAGCCGCAGGCCCCAGAAGTACCGTGCGTGGCTGGCGCAGTAGCCGTACTGGGCCCATCCGGCCAGCTCGGAGCGTTTGACGGTCTCGCGGGAGCGTCCGCATTCGACCGGAGTGGAGTCCACCACCCACACGTCGTCGGTCCACAGCGTGCTGTCGCGGGCGAGCACGCGGGCGAGCATGCGGGTGACGCGGCGGATGAGGTCGGCGGCCTTGCGCAGCCGCCTGTTGTAGCCGGGCTGCTTGGGCAGGTAGGGGAACAGGTGCCGGAGGTGGGCGCGTGCGTGCCGCAGCCAGCGGGCCTCGGAGGTGAAGCCGAGTATTGCCTGCATCATCGCCAAGGTGACCAGCTCCGCGTCGCTGAGCTGCGGCGCGATGCCCACGACCGGCCGCCGCGGAGCGAGTTGCGGCGAATCCTTCAGTAGGTCGTCGGTCTTCACATAGAGTGCGGTCGCGAGGGAGTCCAACTCTGTTTTCACACACCGATGCTGGACTCCCTCGCCGCCTCCGCGCAGGGACCTGCGGGCAATTGCCCGTTCACGGCCGCTTCCGCGATCGACGGTAGGTCCTGGCCTGCAAGTGCCCCCAACACCACCGCTGGCGCAAGGCGCACCGTTAGGGGCGCGGGGCAGGCCCGGCGTTGCGGGCTAGCCGTGCCGACAGCACGCGGGGGCCGGATTTCGCCGTAGGCCCCCGACGGTTAGGCTCAGGATTCATGATCTTGCTGAGCGATCCCCAGGTGATCAGTATCCCGGTGCACGACTGCGGCGAGCGCTCAGCATCCGAGAGGCTTCCCGATGGCGTCAGGTTCCTCGTCATAGAAGGGCATCGCAGCATCACCGAGCAGGCGCGGCGGTTTGCCCTCTACGAGGACCGCCTGCGCCGCTCCGGCATCACCGACCCTGCCGACCTGCGGCGCCAGGCCAGCGCCTTCGTCTCCCCGGTCGAGGTGGCGCCACACTGTGCCGGCGCGGCCCTCGACCTGACGCTCATTGATGCCGATGGCGTCGAGCTGGACATGGACGGTGCCGTGAACGGCCACCGCACCGGAGACGAGAAGTACTGTCCGCTGGACGCCTCAGGACTATCAGACCGAGCACGCCGCAACCGCGACCTCCTGGCCCGAGCCATGGGCGGCGCCGGCTTCATCAACTACCCCACCGAGTGGTGGCACTGGTCCTACGGCGACCGGTACTGGGCACTGATCACCAAGGCCGACAGCGCCATCTACGGACCAGCCTGACCACCTCGAACCAGCGGGATCTCAGTACACAGTCACCGATATCCCTTGGAATCGAGCATCTAGTGCTCGTCGCCCGGCAGGAGCAGGCGGGGGCCGGGGCCCTCGGTGGCGAGTTCGTCGCCCGGGTTGAGGACCCGGCAGCGGCGCAGCGACACGCAGCCGCAGCCGATGCAGCCGGTCAGCTCGTCCTCCAGCCGCTCCAGCTCGGTCCGGCGGGCGCGCAGCTGCTCGGCCCAGCGCCGGGAGATCCGCTCCCAGTCGTGCTTGCCGGGCATCCGGTCCTCGGGCAGGCCGGTGAAGACCTCGGCGACCTCGGCGAGCGGGATGCCGAGCCGCTTGGCGACCAGGATGAGCGAGATCCGGCGCAGCACGTGCCGCCGGTAGCGGCGCTGGTTACCGGCCGAGCGCTCGGAGGAGATCAGCCCCTGGTCCTCGTAGAAGCGCACCGCCGAGGTGGCGATACCGGCCCGCCGGGCCACCTCGCCCACGCTCAGCAGGTCCACGGGAGCGGTACTCATGCGCCCACCTCGCTGCGCTCGGCAGGGGCGTTCGCCCATACGCGCCTTCTGGTGATTCGTTCGCTTCGCTCACTCATGCGCCCACCTCGCAGTTCTCTCTCGCGGCCTTGACTTCAAGTTCTGTTGAAGTCCTAGCCTACCTGACGTGACCGGGATTTCCGCCGTATAGAGCGCCACATCCCTTGCTGGCCAGGTCAGTTACGCTACGGAGTCACCGTCCGAAGGTGTCTCCGTAGGGTGGCGCGAACTGTTCGCCCGTCGGTTCGCCGCCGCCGCGTCGATCCTGGCCGGGGGAGATGGGGGCACAGGCGCATGCCTCCGCCGAGCGTGGCGAGGTGGGTGCGCGCGGCCCCGGATCCCTTTCGTCGGGGGGATCCGGGGCCTTCTCCATGTCTCATGCCGTCAGCGGGTGGTGTACTCCACGGCGACGCTGATCACCACGAGCACGGCGTACACCACTGCGAGGGTCGTCCGCCCGGTCGCGTGCAGGGCGAGCGCGGCGGTGAGCAGGACCAGCAGCTTGAGCACGATCTCCACGCCGAGCGGCTGGCGGAACTTCGGCCCGCCCGCGGCCAGGAACAGGCCCCAGACGATGCCCGCCAGCGCCGGGGCGCCGAGCCCCAGCAGCAGCCGGGTGGCCAGGTTGGAGCCGGTCTTGAACCCCCAGTAGCAGAGCGCCGCCAGCATGGCGAGCTCCAGCCCGAAGGCGAGTCCTGCGTTGGTGGCCGCCAGCGGGGTCCACTGCCGCCGGCCGACCGGGCCCGGTCTCTCGAATCTCATCCGCGCTCTCCCCGTCTCGCTGAGCCGCCCGGGCCGGGCGGCGGTCGTGCGGAGTGTCCCAGTCGGACCGGTCCGGACTCAATGGATCATCCCAAAAACCTACGCAGGAAGGCGAGTTCGGCCATGGCGAGCTGCTCGTTCGTCCCGCCCGGCGTCATGTGGGTGACGCCCGGCAGCGGCAGCACGCTGTGCGGGCGTCCGGCGCGGGTGAGCGCCTGGGAGAGCGGCAGGGTGTGCACGGAGTGGGCGTTGTCGTCGGCCAGCCCGTGGATCAGCGGGAGCGGCCCGGTCAGCCCGGGGGTGTCGGTGAGCGGGCAGTCGTCGGCGTAGCCCTCGGGGTTGTCCTGCGGCAGACCGAGGTAGCGCTCGGTGTACGCGGTGTCGTACAGCCGGAAGTCGGTGGGCGGGCGACGTAGGCGACCCGCCGGCCGTCGGCGTCCGGGCGGGGGTCGAACGCGGGCCCGGTGGTGAACGGACCGGTACGGGCGCTGAGGGAGAGGAAGGCGTCGGTGATGGT
This sequence comes from Kitasatospora sp. NPDC001159, assembly GCF_053598235.1. Lineage (NCBI taxonomy): Bacteria > Bacillati > Actinomycetota > Actinomycetes > Kitasatosporales > Streptomycetaceae > Kitasatospora > Kitasatospora sp. NPDC001159. The sequence continues at coordinate 14,401 of NZ_JBSFJV010000026.1, read as the reverse complement.
CACGGCCGGATGGTGGTCGTGCGATGCTTGCCCCGACCAGTAGCCTGTCATGTGAAATGTCACACATCACGACTGGGGAGGACCACCGAATGATTGACGACCTGAGCACCGTCGATCCCCCGGCCCCGCTGCCCGCCGCCGAGGGCCTGTTCAGCGTGTCGCCGGGCGCCGCGCACCTGAACCACGGCTCGTACGGCGCCGTGCCCGTCCCGGTGCAGCGGGTGCAGGAACGGCTGCGTGCCGAGCACGAGTTGGACCCGGACGGCTTCTTCGCCGACCTGCCGGACCGGATCGCCGGGGCCCGGGTGCGGATCGCCGCCGAGCTGACCACCGACCCGGAGCGGCTGGCGCTGGTCGCCAACGTCACCGAGGCGGTCGCGATCGCCCTGGACAGCACCCCCCTCGCCCCCGGCGACCGGATCCTGGTCACCGACCACGGCTACGGCGCGGTCAACCAGGCCGCGGCCCGCAAGGCCGCCGAGTCCGGAGCCGAGCTGGTGGTGGCCGAAGTCCCGCTGGACACCCCGGACGAGGAGGCCGTCCGGGAGGCGGTGCTCGCCGCCGTGGACGACCGCACCACCGTGGCGGTCCTGGACCGGATCACCTCGCTCACCGCCCGTGCGGTGGCCTCCCCGGAGCTCGTCGCCGAGCTGCGCGGGCGCGGGGTGACCACCGTGGTGGACGGTGCCCACGCGCCCGGCATGCTGCCCGCCCCGGTCGACCCGAACGCCGACTTCTGGTTCGGCAACCTGCACAAGTGGGCCTTCGCCCCGCGCGCCACCGGCGTGCTGGCCGTCCGCCCCGAGTGGACCGCCCGGGTGCGCCCGCTCGCACTGTCCTGGGAGCACCACCGGGGCTTCCCGGCCAACGTCGAGTGGCGCGGCACCTGCGACTACACGCCCTGGCTGGCCGCCCCGACCGGCTTCGTGCTGTTGGGCGAACTCGGCCGCCGGGCGGTGGCCGCGCACAACACCGCCCTCGCCGCGTACGGCCAGCGGGTGCTGGTCGAACGGGCGGGCCTGCGGCCGCTGCCCGCGACGCCCGGGGTGTGGATGCGCACCGTACGACTGCCGGAGGGCCGGTTCGACACCGAGGCGGAGGCCCGGGCGCTGCTGGCCGAGCTGTGGCGCCGGCACGGCATCCGGGTCGCCGTCCGGCCGGGGCCCGACGGCGGAGTGCTGCGGGTCAGTGCCCAGCTGTACAACCGCGCGGCGGAGTACGAGCGGCTCGCGGACGCCCTGGTGGAGCTGTTCAAGGAGTAGCCGGTCGCGCCGCGGCGTGGCCGCCCGCCTCGGGGAACGGCTGGTCGCCGGCCGCCCGCAGCTCGGCCAGCAGCATGCTCCGGTCGGCGAGCAGCCCGGTGAGGATCCGCCGGGCTGCCCGCAGCAGGTCGGCGACGTCGCCGCCGGCCAACGCGTAGACCACCGTGCTGCCTTCGCGGGTGGCGGTGACGATGCCCGACCGGCGCAGCACCGCGAGCTGCTGCGACAGGCTGGAGGGTTCGACCTCCAGCTCGGCGAGCAGGCCGCGGACGGGCGTCGGTCCGTCCTGGAGCAACTCCAGCACCCGAATCCGGACGGGATGGCCGAGCATCCGGAAGAACTCGGCCTTGGCCTGGTAGAGCGCCACCGTCATTAGGCCCCCCTTCCCTGGTGTCGGTGGGCTCAGATCTCCAGCGCGAGTTCGATCCGCTTGAGCTGGTGGCGGGCCATCGCCAGGTTGCCGCGGTTGCGGTTGAGCGCGAGGAAGAGGAACAGGCCCCGGCCGCTGGGCGTCGTGATCGGCCGGACCATGTGGTACTGGTGGGTCAGCGTGATCAGGATGTCCTCGATCTCGTTGTCGTGCAGGTTGAGCATCTCCATCGCCCGCATCTTGGCGCGGACCACGTCGGTGTTCCCGGCGGCGGCGACGTTGAGGTCCAGCTCCCCGCCGTCGCCGAGGCTGCCGAGGGCCATGCCGCTGCCGTAGTCGACCAGGGCGACGCCGATCGCGCCGTCGATGCCCATGGCCTCCTTGAGGGACGTCTCCAGGTTCGCCATCTTCGCTGTCCTCCGGTGAGTTGGTGGCTGTGGCACACGAAGGTAGGGAGCAACGGCCGTACTCCACCGGGAATGACCGGAGACGTTCGAATCTAGCCGCACTTCGATCACTTGAAGACATTTGCAACTATGGATCTGAGAGAGAAGTGACCCCCGGGGTGATCTCGTCGCACGAAAAACGGTGCTATCGATGTCAGTCCTCCCGGGTAACCTCTCGCTGAGATGCGAGATCACACCAACCACACCCGGACGGCGATGAACACCCCCGATCCAGAGCCCCAGGACGACCAGGAGCTCAGCCCCGCCGAGGCGTACGCGGCCAGCCGTCGCCGGGCCAAGGAGCAGGCCACCGCCCTGTACGGCTTCCAGCGCCTGTACGACTTCCCGCTGGACGACTTCCAGCTGGAGGCCTGCGAGACGCTGGAGGCCGGATCGGGCGTCCTGGTCGCCGCCCCCACCGGCTCCGGGAAGACCATCGTCGGCGAGTTCGCCGTGCACCTGGCCCTCCAGGCGGGCCGCAAGTGCTTCTACACCACGCCGATCAAGGCGCTCTCCAACCAGAAGTACGGCGACCTGGTCAAGCGCTACGGCGCCGCCAAGGTCGGCCTGCTCACCGGCGACAACACCGTCAACGGCGACGCCCCCGTGGTGGTCATGACCACCGAGGTGCTGCGCAACATGCTCTACGCGGGCTCCAGCACCCTCGACGGCCTCGGCTACGTCGTGATGGACGAGGTGCACTACCTCGCCGACCGCTTCCGCGGCGCCGTCTGGGAGGAGGTCATCATCCACCTCCCCGAGTCGGTCACCCTCGTCTCGCTCTCCGCGACCGTCTCCAACGCCGAGGAGTTCGGCGACTGGCTGGACACCGTCCGCGGCGGCACCAAGGTGATCGTCTCCGAGACCCGCCCGGTGCCACTGTGGCAGCACGTAATGGCCGGCAACCGGATGTACGACCTGTTCGCCGACCCCGACCGGGACGGCCGCCCCAAGAACAACCTGAAGAACCCCGGCAAGGCCGTCAACCCCGAGCTGGTCCGACTCGCCCGCTCCGAGTTGGACCGCAACCCGCGCGACCGCTTCGGCCGCGGCCGGGGCCGCTCCATGCCCAACGGCCGCCCCGGCCGGGTCTGGACCCCGGGCCGGGTCGACGTCATCGACCGGCTCGACGCCGAGGGCCTGCTGCCCGCGATCACCTTCATCTTCAGCCGGGCCGGCTGCGAGGCCGCCGTCCAGCAGTGCCTCAGCTCCGGCCTGCGGCTCAACAAGGACTCCGAGCGCGCCCAGGTCCGGGCCGTCGTCGAGGAGCGCTGCGCCGACATCCCCGACGAGGACCTGCACGTCCTCGGCTACTTCGAGTGGCTGGACGGGCTGGAGCGCGGCATAGCCGCCCACCACGCCGGGATGCTGCCCCGGTTCAAGGAGGTCGTCGAGGAGCTTTTCGTGATGGGCCTGGTCAAGGCCGTCTTCGCGACCGAGACCCTGGCGCTCGGCATCAACATGCCCGCCCGCTCGGTGGTCATGGAGAAGCTGGTCAAGTGGAACGGCGAGACCCACGCCGACATCACCCCCGGCGAGTACACCCAGCTCACCGGCCGGGCCGGGCGGCGCGGCATCGACATCGAGGGCCATGCCGTGGTGCTCTGGCAGCGCGGCCTCGACCCGGAGGCGCTGGCCGGCCTGGCCGGCACCCGTACCTACCCGCTCAAGTCCTCGTTCCGGCCGTCGTACAACATGGCCGTCAACCTGGTCTCCCAGTTCGGTCGGCACCGCTCGCGCGAACTGCTGGAGACCTCCTTCGCCCAGTTCCAGGCCGACCGCTCGGTGGTCGGCATCGCCCGCCAGGTGCAGCGCAACGAGGAGGGCCTGGAGGGCTACCGCGAGTCGATGACCTGCCACCTCGGCGACTTCGACGAGTACATGGAGCTGCGCCGCCGGCTCAAGGACCGCGAGAACGAGCTCGCCCGCGAGGGCAGCAGCCAGCGCCGCGCGGCCGCCGTCGAGTCCATCGAGCAGCTCAAGCCCGGCGACGTCATCCACGTCCCCACCGGCAAGTTCGCAGGCCTCGCCCTGGTCCTCGACCCGGGCCTGCCGCCGGTCAACCGCTCCGGCCGGGGCGGCCCGCGCCACCCCGACTTCCAGGACGGCCCACGCCCGGTGGTGCTCACCGCCGAGCGGCAGGTCAAGCGGCTCGCGATGATCGACTTCCCGCACCCGGTCGTCGCGATCGAGCGCCTCCGGATCCCCAAGTCCTTCAACCCGCGCAGCCCGCAGTCCCGGCGCGACCTCGCCTCGGCGCTGCGCACCAAGGCCGGCCACCTGGAGCCCGAGCGGTTCCGGCGCGGCCGTGCGGCCGCCGCCGACGACCCGGAGATCACCCGGCTGCGCGCCGAACTGCGCCAGCACCCCTGCCACGGCTGCTCCGACCGCGAGGACCACGCCCGCTGGGCCGAGCGCTACCACCGGCTGCACCGTGACACCGAGCTGCTGGAACGCCGGATGCGCTCGCGCACCCACACCATCGCCCGCACCTTCGACCGGGTCTGCGGGCTGCTCACCGACCTCGGCTACCTGAGCGGCGACACCGTCACCGACGACGGCAAGCGGCTCGGCCGGCTCTACGGCGAACTCGACCTGCTCGCCTCCGAGTGCATCCGCGAGGGCGTCTGGAGCGGCCTGGCCGCCGCCGAGCTCGCAGCCTGCGCCTCGGCGTTGGTGTACGAGTCGCGCCAGGCCGACGACGCCGGCGCCCCCCGGGTGCCGGAGGGCGCCGCCAAGGACGCGCTCGGCAAGATGGTCCGGATCTGGGGTCACCTGGACGCCCTGGAGGAGCAGCACCGGATCAACACCGCCGAGGGCGTCGGCCAGCGCGAGCCCGACCTCGGCTTCGCCTGGGCCGCCTACCGCTGGGCGCTCGGCCACAGTCTGGACCAGGTGCTGCGCGACGCCGACATGCCGGCCGGCGACTTCGTCCGCTGGACCAAGCAACTGATCGACGTCCTCGGCCAGATCCAGGACGCGGCCGGCGAGGACGCCGAGCTGCGCAAGGCCGCCCGCAAGGCCGTCGACGGCCTGCGGCGCGGCATCATCGCCTACTCGTCCGTGGGTTAGCACGAGCAGGAGGGGCCCGCACGAGATCGCTCGTGCGGGCCCCTTGTCCGCTCAGCGGGTGGCCAGGGCCTCCAGGATGCGGTCCAGGGAGGTGCCGAGGCCCCAGCGGGCGGAGAGGTGTTCGAGGGTCATCGGGTCCAGCGGCTCGCGGGGGAGGGCCGGGTCGAAGTCGGGCAGCGGGGCGTCCTGAGCTACCCGGACGACGGTGGGGGCGACGTCCAGGTAGGCGGCGCCCTCGACGATGTTGCGGCGGCGGGCGGGGGTGAGCCTGGATCCCATGTCGAGGGCGGCGGCGCGGATGGCCGCGAGGTCGCCGTACTCGTTGACCAGCTGGGCGGCGGTCTTCTCGCCGATGCCTTTGACCCCGGGCAGGCCGTCGGACGGGTCGCCGCGCAGCGCCGCCATGTCGGCGTACTGTGCGCCGCGGACGCCGTACTTCTCCAGCAGCAGGGCGTCGTCGGTGACCTGCAGGTTGCCCATGCCCTTGACGGGGTAGAGCACGGTGATCTGCCGGGCGTCGTCCACGAGTTGGAACAGGTCGCGGTCGCCGGTGACGATCTGCACCGGGCCCTTGGCGCGGGCGGTGAGGGTGCCGATCACGTCGTCCGCCTCGTAGCCGGGCGAGCCGACCCGGGCGATGCCCAGCGCGTCGAGCACCTGCTCGATCACCGGGACCTGCGGGGCCAGCGTGTCCGGCACGTCCTCCTCGCCGTCCTCGGCGGCCTCGGCGACCCGGTGGGTCTTGTACGAGGGGACGAGGTCCACCCGCCACTGGGGGCGCCAGTCGGCGTCCATGCAGGCGACGAGTTCGTCGGGGCGGTGGTCCTGGACCAGCCGGGCGATGAAGTCCAGCAGGCCGCGGACGGCGTTGACCGGCTCACCCTGCGGCGAGCGCAGGGTGTCCGGTACGCCGAAGTAGGCCCGGAAGTACAGGCTGGCGGAATCGAGCAGCATCAGTCGCGGTGCGGTCACGCCTCAGAATCATGCCGTACGGGGTGGCGGACAGCTGGTTCTCAGTGCTCGTGGGGGCCGGCGCGGTGCACCGGGCCGTGGGCGTCGGCGCAGTGTTCGGCGGCCGAATCGCCCGGGGCGGTGATCTGCAGCAGCGCGCCCGCCTCGTCCTCGCCGACGTGGTCGACCTGGAGCGTGCTGTGGGTGATGCCGTACTCCTCGGCCAGCCGGCGCTGCAGTGAGCGCCGGACGGCGTGGCAGTCGCCGCCGGGGGTGACCAGGATGTGGGCGGACAGGGCCGGCTGGTTGGAGGTGATCTCCCAGATGTGCAGGTCGTGGATCTCCTCGACCAGCGGCTCGGTGACCAGCCGGTCGGCCACCGTGTCCGGGTCGATCCCGGCCGGGGCGGCCTCCAGGAAGATCCGCCCGGAGTCGCGGACCAGCCCGGTGCCCGCCTTGAGCATCAGCGCGACCACGATCAGCGAGGCGATCGCGTCGGCCCGGGCGAAGCCGGTGGTCAGCATGACCGCGCCGGCGACGGCGGTGGCGATGAAGGCGTAGAGGTCGGTCAGCACGTGCTGGAAGGCGCCCTCGACGTTCAGCGAGCTGCGGTTGGCCTTCGACATGCACCAGGCGGCGGCCAGGTTGACCACGATCCCGATCAGCGCGGTGACCAGCACCAGCGAGCCGGTGACTTCGGGCGGTTCGATCAGCCGGGTGATCGCCTCGTAGGACAGCCAGGCCGAGAGCACCAGCAGGGTCACGCCGTTGGCCTGTGCGGAGAGGATCTCGGCGCGCTTGAGCCCGTAGGTGTAGCCGCCGCGGGCCGGGCGGGCGGCGAGCCGCATCGCGACCAGGGCCAGCACGATCGAGGCGGCGTCGGTGAGCATGTGCGCCGCGTCGGAGATCAGGGCCAGCGACTGGGCGGCGAAGCCGACCGCGACCTCGCCGACCATGAAGACGACGATCAGAGCGAGGGCGCTGACCAGCCAGCGGTGGTCGGCGTCGGCGGCGACACCGTGCGAGTGGCCGCCGTGGCCCCCGTGTCCGTGGCCGTGCGAGTGCTGGTGGTCATGCACATGATCATCGTGGGAATGCTCGTGCCGGGCCATCGAAGTCCTCTCCGGGCGCACGCGTGGTCGGTGACGGGGTGCGATCGCCCCGCACTCGAAGTGAACCGCAGAATCGACAAAGATCCAAAGGCTGTACTGGTGACCGTTGTCGTTGCCGGTCGGATGTTCCGCATCGGCACCCTCGGCGACCGGATTGCCGGCGACATAGGCCCAGGTCGGGGCCGCGGTCCGGGGGTCACCTGAACGGGTGAGGCGCGCTTGCGCGGCCACGCGCCGGTCCGCGACGACCACGGCCGGTGAAGATCGCTACCGCGGAATCGCTCCGCTGGCTCTCCGAACTCGAAGCGACCGCCGGAGAACTGATGAATCGCCATCCATCCCGCGAGTGGTTCCCGCACCAGTGCGTCCCCTGGACCCTCGGCCGGGACTTCGACGGCCCGCTCGGCCGCGCCGCCCGCCCGCCCTGGCCCCCACCCCCTGCCGCTGTCTCCTGGCTGTCGCTTCGGTGCCGTCGAAGCGGCGACGTCGCTGATCGAGAAGGCCGGGCCCGCGCTCCCCGCGCAGGCCCGGCCCTGATTCGGTCTATTCGTGGGGGAGCAATTCGCAAGGCCCTCAAGGAACTCACCGACGCCGGCTTCTACCGCGTCGAGACGATCCGCATGTCCGACGGCACCGTTCGCACTGAGAACGACGTCTACGACACCCCGTGGCTGAGAGCACCGGTTGCCACCCGTCCGGCGTCCGGTGAACCGGCCGCCGGACGCGCAGACCTCCCTGTAGTAAAGAAACCGGACCAGGAAACCTCCCTCCGTCGTGGCGCCGGGATCGTGGCGGTGTCGGTGTAGTTCATTGGTGGGACCGTCTCAGTCGGGTTCTCCGGGCACCTCTCCGGAGAACCACCAGAATCCCGAGGCCGCTGCTTTGAGATAAGGCCAGCGCGTGTACCCACGGTGGGTAAACTTGCGGTCAGTTATCTCAAGTGACACTGAGCGATGATCCTTCTGCTGCTGGGGGGCCGGTCGTGAGTGAGTCAATGGCGTCACCCGGGCTTCCGCGTCGACTGTTCGCGGACCCCGAGATGAGGGCTGCCTGCGCGGATCGTGACTTCGCGCGGATCTCCAACTTGCCAAGCGCAGAGGGGGGTTCCACCCTTCACGCATCGCCCGAGCGTGTGAGCTGACGCCCAGCAGGGTGGGAGAGGTGATGAAGGGACGGCCGAAGATCACCAACATGGCCGTCATCGAGCGCATCGCGGATGGCTTACGGATCCCCGGCCACATGCTCGGTCTGGCAGACCGTAGCTGGGAACGGCCACCCGGCTCTTACGAAGGGGCACCCGTGGCGGTTGACCCTGTGCGTACTTCGCGGTCGGTCAGGGATGCGCCAACAGGGGGCGACTTGGATGACGTCCGGCGATCGCGGCCGGATCCAGGGTCAGGCCAAATGTCCTTCGCTCCCTTCAGGTGTCCATCGAGGACTCGCGCCGGCTGCGTTCACCCCAGCGCCACCGCGTCCAGCGCCACCGCATCCAACGAAGCCGCGGTGGCGGCCCGCACCAGGCCCCGCATCACCCGCAGATCGTCCCCCTGCTCCGGATGCCACTGCACCCCCACCGTGAACCCCGGCCCCTCCACCGCCTCCACCGTCCCGTCCGGCGCGAGCGCGCTCACCCGCAGGCCCGCGCCCAGCCGGTCCACCGCCTGGTGGTGGAAGGTCGGCACCTCCAACTCGCTCTCCGGCAGCAGCCCGCCCAGCAGCGTCCCCGGCACCGGCCGCACCAGGTGCGAGCTGTAGACCCCCGGCGACCCGCCGTGCACGTCCACCGCGACCACGTCCGGCAGGTGCTGCACCAGCGTCCCGCCGCAGACGACGTTCAGCACCTGCATGCCCCGGCAGATTCCCAGCACCGGCATCCCCGCCGCCAGCGCGCCCCGCAGCAGTGCGACCTCCCAGGCGTCCCGCTCCGGCGAGTCCACCTCCGTCAACGGGTGCGCCGGCTCGCCGTAGTACGCCGGGTCGATGTCCGGCCCGCCGGCGATCACCAGGGCGTCCAGCCGGGCGAGCACCTCGGGGCCGCGTTCGGGGGCGTCGGGCGGCAGCAGGACGGCGATCCCGCCGGAGTTCTGGACGTACGCGGTGTACCGCTCGGGTACCAGGGCGACCCGGCGGCCCCGCCAGTCGCTCCAACTAGCGTCCACCAGGTAGGTGCTGACACCGATCAAAGGCCTGCGATCCATGGCGCGCATTCTCCTCCCGTAGCGCCTGATCCCTCGTCAATCACGCACATCGGCGCGCCACACCCGCCCGCCCTCTTCCGCCCCGCGAGCCGCAGGCCGTACGGTTCGCTGTGACTGCCTGAACTCGAAGAGTGATCGATGGGGAGGGTTCCGCCATGCCCGAGAACGCCGCCGCGGGCTCACCGCCCCGGCCGCCGCTGACCCTGGACGAGCTGCGCGCCCTGGTGGACGCCGGCGAGGTGCACACCGTCGCGCTGTCGTTCACCGACATGCAGGGCCGGCTGCAGGGCAAGCGCTTCGCCGCCCGGTTCTTCCTCGACGAGGTCGCCGAGAAGGGCGCCGAGGCCTGCGACTACCTGCTGGCCGTGGACGTGGACCTGAACACCGTGGCCGGGTACGCCTTCTCCTCCTGGGCCACCGGCTACGGCGACTTCGCGATGCGCCCCGACCTCGGCACCCTGCGGCTGACCCCGTGGCAGCCCGGCACCGCCCAGGTCACCGCCGACCTGGCCCGGCACGGCGGCCACCCGGTGGACGCCGCCCCGCGCCAGCTGCTGCGCCGCCAGATCGCCCGGCTCGCCGAGTACGGCCTGGCCGCCGACATCGGCACCGAACTGGAGTTCCTGGTGTTCCGCGACACCTACGAACAGGCCTGGCTCGGCGGCTACCGCGGCCTGACCCCGGCGAACCTCTACAACGTGGACTACTCGATGCTGGGCACCGCCCGGGTCGAGCCGCTGCTGTCCCGGATCCGCAACGAGATGGCCGGCGCCGGGCTGACCGTCGAGTCCGCCAAGGGCGAGTGCAACCTCGGCCAGCACGAGATCGCCTTCCGCTACGCCGACGCCCTCACCACCTGCGACCAGCACAGCGTCTACAAGACCGGAGCCAAGGAGATCGCCGCCCAACAGGGCTGCGCGCTCACCTTCATGGCCAAGTACGACGAGCGCGAGGGCAACAGCTGCCACATCCACCTGTCCCTGCGCGACGCGGTGGGCGCCCCCGCCTTCGCCGACCGGGACGGCCGGATGACCGACACCATGCGGCACTTCCTGGCCGGACAGCTGCTCGCCCTGCGCGAGTTCAGCCTGCTGTACGCGCCGAACATCAACTCCTACAAGCGCTACCGCCCCGGCTCCTTCGCCCCGACCGCCGTCGCCTGGGGCCGGGACAACCGCACCTGCGCCTACCGGGTGGTCGGTCACGGCCCGGGGCTGCGGATGGAGAACCGGGTGCCCGGCGGTGACGTGAACCCGTACCTCGCGGTGTCCGGCATGATCGCGGCCGGCCTGCACGGCCTGCAGCGCAAGCTCGACCTGCCCGCGCCCTGCCTGGGCAACGCCTACGCGGTGGAGGAGTACGCCCGGGTGCCCGGATCGCTGCGCGAGGCCGCCGGGTTGTGGGCGGAGAGCGAACTGGCCCGGACGGCCTTCGGCGACGACGTGGTCGAGCACTACCTGAACATGGCCCGGGTCGAGCAGGCCGCCTACGACGGGGCCGTCACCGACTGGGAACGCTACCGATCCTTCGAACGGATGTGAGCCGTGACCGATCCGACCAGCAGCACCGTCCGCAACCCCGCCACCGGCGAGGTGCTCGCCACCGTCCCGGACACCACCGCCGAGCAGCTGGACACGGCAGTCCAACGGGCGGTGAAGGCCCAGGCGGGCTGGGTGGCGCTGGCACCCGGTGAACGTGCCCGGCTGCTGCGCCGGTTCGCCGACCAGGTCGAGGTGCACATCCCGGAACTGGCCGCCCTGGAGGTCGGTGAGGCCGGGCACACCGTGGGCAACGCCCGCTGGGAGGCCGGCAACGTCCGCGATCTGCTGGAGTACGCCGCCGGGGGAGTGGAGCGCCTGACCGGGCATCAGATCCCCGTTCCCGGCGGCCTGGACGTCACCTTCCACGAACCGGTCGGCGTGGTCGGGGTGATCGCCCCCTGGAACTTCCCGATGCCGATCGCCGCCTGGGGCTTCGCCCCCGCCCTCGCGGCCGGCAACGCCGTGCTGCTCAAGCCCGCCGAGGCGACCCCGCTGACGGCGCTGCGCCTGGCCGAACTCGCCCTGGCGGCGGGCCTGCCCGAGGGCCTGTTCCAGATCGTCCCGGGCGCCGGCGGCACCACCGGGCGGGCCCTGGTCGACCATCCGGCCGTCCGCAAGATCGTCTTCACCGGCTCCACCGTGGTCGGCAAGGAGGTCGCCGCCCGCTGCGCAGCCCGCGCCAAGAGGGTCACCCTGGAACTCGGCGGCAAGAGCCCCAACATCGTCTTCGCCGACGCCGACCTGGCCCGCGCCGCCGACCCGATGTCCTTCGCCGACAACAGCGGCCAGGACTGCTGCGCCCGCAGCCGCATCCTGGTCCAGCGCGAGGTGTACGAGGACTTCCTCGCCCTGCTGCTGCCCGCCGTCGAGGCGCTGCGCACCGGCGACCCGAACGACCCGGAGACCCGGCTCGGCCCGCTGATCTCGGCCGCGCAGGTCCGCCGGGTCGCCTCCTACGTCACCCCCGAACTGCCGGTCCTGGCCCGCGGATCCGTGCCGGACGGCCCCGGCTACTGGTACCCGCCGACCGTGCTCGCCCCCGCCGGCCCCGAGGTCCCGGCGGTCACCGAGGAGATCTTCGGCCCGGTCGCCGCCGTGCTGCCGTTCACCGACGAGGCCGACGCGCTGCGCCTGGCCAACGCCACCCGCTACGGCCTGTCCGGCTCGATCTGGACCAGGGACATCGGCCGGGCGCTGCGCCTGGCCCGGGGCGTGCAGGCGGGCAACCTGTCGGTCAACTCGCACTCTTCGGTGCGCTATTGGACGCCCTTCGGGGGATTCGGCGAGTCCGGGGTGGGCCGCGAGCTGGGACCGGACGCGCTGCGCCACTTCACCGAGACCAAGAACGTCTTCATCCACAGCGAGGAGTAGGAGCCCGATGACCGAGAAGCACGGGAAGGACGAGATGGTCTGCCGCCGTCTGGTCGGCCGTACCGCCGTGGTCACCGGCGCGGGCAGCGGGATCGGCCTGGCAGCCGCCCGCCGGCTCGCCTCCGAGGGCGCCAAGGTGGTCTGCGCGGACCTGGACGAGGAGACCGGGCGGGCGGCCGCCAAGGAGGTCGGCGGGCTGTTCGTGCACACCGACGTCACCGACCCGTACATGGTCGAGGCGCTGTTCGACGAGGCGTACGAGACCTACGGCAGCGTGGACGTCGCGTTCAACAACGCTGGTATCTCGCCGCCGGAGGACGACTCCATCCTGACCACCGGCCTGGACGCCTGGCGCAGGGTCCAGGAGGTCAACCTGACCTCGGTCTACCTGTGCTGCAAGGCAGCGCTGCCGTACATGCGCCGGCACGGGCGGGGCTCGATCATCAACACCGCCAGCTTCGTGGCCCGGATGGGCGCGGCCACCTCGCAGATCTCCTACACCGCCTCCAAGGGCGGGGTACTGGCGATGTCCCGAGAGTTGGGCGTGCAGTTCGCCCGGGAGGGGATCCGGGTGAACGCGCTCTCGCCCGGGCCGGTGGACACCCCGCTGCTGCGCGAGCTGTTCGCCGAGGACCCGGAGCGGGCGGCCCGCCGGCTGGTGCACATCCCGCTCGGCCGCTTCGCCCGTGCCGAGGAGATCGCCGCCGCGGTGGCCTTCCTGGCCAGCGACGACTCCTCGTTCATCACCGCGAGCGAGTTCCTGGTGGACGGCGGCATCGCCGGGGCGTACGTCACCCCGCTGTAGGCCCGTGGGACCCTCGGTGCGCCGGGCCGCGGCCGCGTTGTGGGCTTCTCACCGTAATCTCATCGAAAACCGCGGGAATTCGCGGCTGCGCTGATTTCGCGTTTATCCGGCTCCCTTTAGATTCTCTGTTGTGAGTGAGCAGATTCCCGCCGGGTGGTACCCGGACCCGAAGGACACCACCAGCGACCCGAGGCCGCAGCGCTGGTGGGACGGCAGGGGCTGGACGGCAGACACCCGCCCCGCGCCCTCGAACGCCCCGCAGCCGGAGGCCCCGGCCGCAGCGGCTCCGGGGCCGGGAACGGCGGAGCAGCCCACGGTGCTGGAGGGCGAGGTCCTGGAGAGCGGCCCGACGGTCCGCTACCCGGAGCCGCCGCCCTTCGGCGCGGCCTACGGCTCCTTCGGCGAGCCCGCCAAGCCGCCGCGCAAGGCCTGGCGCAAGCCCTCCAGGCTCGTGGTGGCGACCGCCGTCGCCGCCCTGCTCGGCCTGGGCGCCGGCTCGGGGATCACCTACCTCGCGATGGACGGCCACGACAAGGACCGCACCCAGCCCAGCGCCCGTCAGCTGCCGGTGCCCAACGACGACGGCGGGCCGCTCGGCGGCCTCCCGGGCCTCGGCGGCGGCAAGGGCAGCGGCGGGAAGTCCAGGCCCGGCGCCGGGAAGGCGATCGACCTGGTGAACAAGCTCACCATGCCGGTGCCCTCCGGTTGGCAGGCCGGCCACACCAAGGGCGGCTTCGCCGAGATCACCGTCGGCTCGTACACCTGCGGCACCGGCGAGTGCAGCCTCGGCGGGGTGACCACCGGTCGGATCGACGGCGGCGGCACCGACGCCCAGGCGGCGGCCAAGGCGGACATCGAGAAGGCCGCCAAGGAGTCCTACGGCGACATCACCGGTCACCAGGAGCTCAAGTCCGAGGCCGTGAAGGTCAACGGGCAGGACGGCTACCTGGTCCGCTGGAAGGTGGACGCGACCAAGGGCAACAACGGCTACGTGGAGACGGTGGTCTTCCCGTCCACCGACGGCAAGGCGCTGGTCTCGGTGCACTTCGGCTTCGACATCGCGGACAAGGCGCCGGACGTCGCGGTGATGGACACCATCGTCAAGGGCATCGCCGACTACAAGGGCAAGATCCCGAGCATCCCCGGCCTCCCGGGGATGCCGGGCGGCGGCAGCGGCCCAGACGGTTCGGGTTCCCCCGACGGCTCAGGGACCTCGACCACCTGAGCCCCCGCTCCTCACACCGCGGCGGCCCACCCGGGAGGAATCCCTCCG